>JAIXXG010000066.1 GCA_027490915.1 Microbacteriaceae bacterium | reverse complement strand
GCCCGCCTCAAGTGGCCCAACGACGTGCTCGTCGAGACCGGCTCCGCCCCGGGCAAGCTCAGCGGCATCCTCACCGAGCTCACCCCGCACGGGGTCGTCGTCGGAGCGGGGCTCAACCTCACCGCGACGGTCGACGAGCTGCCGGTGCCGACCGCGACGTCGCTGCGGCTGCAGGGTCTGGGCGCGGACGAGGGGACCGTCGACCGCGCGCTCGCCGCCTATCTGGGGCAGCTGTGGCCGCTCGTCGCGCAGTGGCGGGCCGAGCCCGAGTCGGCGCGGTTGCGCGCCCTCGTCGAGCCCGAGCTGGGCACCCTCGGCCGTGCGGTGCGCGTCGACCGCCCGGGGCAGCCGGTGCTCGTCGGCAGCGCATCCGGCCTCGATGACGACGGGCGCCTGCTCGTGCTGCCGATGGGCTCCGACACGGTGTCGGCGACCGTCGCCGTGGCGGCCGGAGACGTGACCCATCTGCGATATGAATAGGGCATGACCGAGGAGGGACGGCAGCCGGAGCGCGTCATCGCGCGGCTGCGCCCGCACGCGCGCGTGCTCGTGCTGCCGTCGATCGCGCTCGTCGCGCTCGCCGGGGCGGCCACCTACTTCGCCGTCTCGCTCGATGAGCTGTGGATGCGGCTGGCCGCGCTGCTCGGCGGCCTGCTGCTCGGCGCGCTGCTCTGGCTGCTGCCCCTGCTGCGGTGGCTGAGCACGCAGTACGTCGTCACGACGCGACGGGTCGTGCTCAGCCGCGGACTCTTCGTGCGCACCCGCAGCGAGGTGCTGCTGAGCCGCAGCCACGACGTCACGGTGCGGCGCTCGGGCCTCCAGGGGGCGTTCCGCTCCGGTGACGTGCTGCTCAACACGGGGCTCGACCGGCCGGTCGTGCTGCGCGATGTTCCGCGTGCCGACCTCGTGCAGCGCGCCCTCGGCGATGTGATGGACGACGCGACGACCTCGATCCCGGTGGTGCGCCGGCCGCTCGGCGACACCGGCGACGCTCCGCGCCGCGACCGCTCGGGCCGCTAGGCCGGCTCCTGCTCGCCCCGCGGCGCGCGGGCGGGGTGGAAGACCCACGAGCGGTACAGCGCGAAGCGGAAGGCGCTGCCGAGCAGCAGGCCGACCACGTTGGTCGCGATGTTGTCGGCGAGCACGCTCGTGAACCCGAGCACGTAGTGCGAGATCACCAGGCAGCCGACGGCGATGAGCATGCCGCCGACGCTGACGACGGCGAACTCGACGGCCTCGCGCATGGCGGGGCGCCGCTGCTCGAGCCGGAAGGTCCAGTACCGGCTGCCGAGCCAGTTGATCGTGATCGCCACCGAGGTCGATATGACCTTGGCGATGACCGGGCCCTCGGCGATCGCCTCGGGGGTCAGCACGGTCAGGCGCAGCACGTTGAACAGCGCGATGTCGACCACGAGCCCCACGAGCCCGACGGTGCCGAATCGGGCGAGCTGGGGCAGCAGGGTGCGCATCGGTCCTCGGCAGGGGCAGGGGTCGGCCAGAATAGGCAGGAGTCGTCCGCAGTCTAGTGAGGGAGCATCCATGGCCGTCGTCGGCGTCATCGGTGGGGGCCAGCTGGCGCGGATGATGATCGGGCCGGCGACCGCCCTCGGGGTGGAGGTGCGCGTGCTCGCCGAGGCGCCCGACTCCTCGGCCCGCCTCGCGGCGACCGCGGTGGGCGACTACCGCGACACCGCGACGGTGCTGGCGTTCGCCGCCGGCTGCGACGTCGTCACCTTCGACCACGAGCACGTGCCGCAGGAGGTGCTGCGCGCGCTCGTCGCCGCCGGGGCCGCCGTGCACCCGGGGCCGGATGCCCTGCTCTACGCACAGGATAAGTTGCTGATGCGCGAGCGCCTGTCGCAGCTCGGCGTGGCCCAGCCCGACTGGGCGCGGGTCGCCTCGGCCGATGAGCTGAGCGGATTCCTCGCTGACCACGGCGGCCGCGCCGTCGTGAAGACGCCGCGCGGCGGCTACGACGGCAAGGGCGTGCGCGTCGTCGACGACCCCGCGCAGGTGGCCGACTGGCTCGCCGACGGGCCGCTGCTCGCGGAGGAGCTGGTGCGGTTCGACCGCGAGCTTGCGCAGCTGATCGCTCGCCGCCCGAGCGGCGATGCGCGTCTGTGGCCGCTCGTCGAGACGGTGCAGCGCGGCGGGGTGTGCGCCGAGGTCATCGCCCCGGCACCGTCGATGACCGACGCGCAGGAGCGCGCCGCGGCCGAGATCGCCACCGCGATCGCGCACGGTCTCGGGGTGACGGGCGTGCTCGCGGTCGAGCTGTTCGCCGCGGCTGACGGCCGCATTCTCGTCAACGAGCTGGCGATGCGCCCGCACAACAGCGGCCACGTCACGATCGAGGGCTCGACGACGAGCCAGTTCGAGCAGCACGTGCGTGCGGTGCTCGACTGGCCGCTCGGCGACACCGAGCCGCGCGCGCCCTGGGGCGTGATGATCAACGTCTTCGGCGCCCTGCCCGACGACCGCATCGCCGCCGCGCTCGCCCACCAGCCGAGCGCGAAGGTGCACGCCTACGGCAAGGGGCCGCGCGCGGGCCGCAAGGCCGGCCACGTGACCGCGATCGGCGCCGACCTCGACGACGTCGTCTACCGGGCGCGCGCCGCGGCCAGCCACTTCGACGCCTGAGCCCTACCCTGGAGGGCATGAGCAATCCCCTCGTCGCCGTCGTCATGGGCTCCGACAGCGACTGGCCGGTCATGCAGGCCGCGGCCGAGGCGCTCGCCGAGTTCGGCATCGACGCCGAGGTCGAGGTGCTGAGCGCCCACCGCACGCCCGACGCGATGATCGCCTACGGGCGCGCGGCCGCCGGCCGGGGCATCCGGGCCATCATCGCGGGGGCCGGAGGGGCCGCCCACCTGCCGGGCATGATCGCGAGCGTCACGACCCTGCCCGTCATCGGGGTGCCCGTGCCGTTGAAGCACCTCGACGGCATCGATTCGCTGCTGAGCATCGTGCAGATGCCCGCCGGCATCCCCGTCGCGACCGTCTCGATCGGGGGGGCGCGCAACGCGGGCCTTCTCGCGGCGCGCATCATCGGGTCGACGGATGCGCCCGTCGCCGCCCGGCTCGCCGACTTCGCGGCCGACCTCGAGCACACCGTCGCGCAGAAGAACGCCGCCCTGAAGGCGTCGCTGCCGGGCTCGTGAGCGCGCTGCCGGCGCCTCTCGCGAGCCACACCTCGCCGCTGCGGCACCCCGACACCCGCGACCCCGCGGTCATGCGCCGCCGGGCCTGGTGGCTGCTCGGGCTCAACCTGCTGATTCCGGGCAGCGCCCAGCTGCTGGCGGGCAGCCGCCGCTGGGGCCGCTTCGCCGTCGGTGCGACCTTCGTGCTGTGGGCCGTGCTCGCCGCCGCCGTGCTGCTGCTCGTGCTGTGGCGCCCGGCCGCGCTCACCCTCGCGACGAACCCGTTCGTGCTGTGGGTGGCCCAGCTCGGGCTGATCTTCTACGCCGTGCTGTGGCTCGTGACGACCCTCAACACCCTCGTTCTCGTGCGGCTGGTGCGCGCGCCGGCGAACGCCCGCCTGCCGATCGCCGTCTTCGCGGTGCTCAGCATCGTGCTGTCGACGGGAACGGCGGGCTATGCGGCCCTGCTGACCGGCGCGGGGCGGGATGCCCTGGGCTCGGTCTTCGCCGCGGGCGGCATCGACGAGCCGATCGATGGGCGCTACACGATCCTGCTGCTCGGCGGCGACGCCGGCGACGACCGCATCGGTCTGCGGCCCGACAGCATGACGCTGGTCAGCATCGACGCGGGGTCGGGCGCGGTGACGATGGTGGGCATCCCGCGCAATCTGTACCGCGCGCCGTTCACCGAGGGCTCACCGCTGTGGGAGGCGTGGCCGAACGGCTTCGACTGCGGCGACGACTGCCTGCTCGCCTACCTCTACCCGTGGGCGGAGGAGCACCCCGAGCTGTACCCCGATGCCGAGCGCGAGGGCAGCACGCCCGCGATCGAGGCCATGAAAGACGCCGTGGGCGGTGTCACCGGCATCGAGGTGCAGTACGCCGTGCTCATCGACATGGCCGGGTTCGCCCGGCTCGTCGACGCGCTCGGCGGCGTGAGGGTGACGGTGGAGGAGACGGTCGACATCTGCGTGAACGGCGGGCCGATCGTCGGCGAGATCCCGGCCGGCGAGCAGGTGCTGAACGGCACGCTCGCGCTCTGGTACGCCCGCAGCCGCTGCAATCTCACCGACTTCGACCGTATGCGGCACCAGCGCGACATCCAGGAGGCGATGCTGCGGCAGCTCGACCCGGCGACCGTGCTCACGCGCTTCGAGGCGATCGCGGCGGCCTCGAGCGACCTCGTGCGCACGACCGTTCCGCAGGCGATGCTCGGCGTGCTGAGCGATCTCGCCGTGCGGTCGCGCGATCACGACCTCGTGCGCCTCGAGCTCGCGCCCCCGGCCGTCGACAACCAGTTCCCCGACATCGCGCTCATCCACGAGCTCGTCGCCGAGGCGGTCGCGCCCCGGCCCACCCCGACCCCGAGCCCGTAACGCTCGGCCGCCTAGAGGTCGGCGTGCAGCTGCCAGGTCTTCTCGGCCGAATCGCGCCAGCTGTACGCCCGTGCGCGGTCGCGACCGCGCACGGCGAGCTCGGCGGCGAGCGCTGGATCGTCGACCACGCCGCGCAGCGCCTCGGCCAGCCGCTGCGGGTAGCCGTCGATCGGTGCGAGCGCCACGGCGAGCCCTGCGCCATCGGCCACCTCGACGAGGGCCGCATCGTCGGAGTGCACGACCGGCACCCCGAGGCTCATCGCCTCGAGCAGGGGCAGCCCGAAGCCCTCGGCGAGGCTCGGCACGACCGCGACGGTCGCGCGCTCGAGCACGGCGGCGAGGTCGGCGTCGTCGAGCCCGCCGAGGAGGCGCACGCGCCCCTCGTCGAGCCCGGCCTCGCGCGCGAGGGCCTCGACGTCGATGCCGCCCCACCCGGGGCGACCGACGATGACGAGCGGGAGGTCGGGGGCCGCCGGGAGGCTCAGGGCGGTGATGAGCTCGGCGATGCCCTTGCGCGGCTCGATCGTTCCGACCCACACGAGGTAGCGGTCGGGAAGGTCGAGGGCGGCGGCGCGTGCGCTCGCATCCGGGCCGGGAACGAGGTCGCTGCTCGGGGCGCCGCCGATGACGCGCACCCGCTCGCCGAGGTCGAGGATCGCCGCGAGCTGCTCGGCGACGGCGTGCGTCGGCACGACGATCGCGTCGGCGTAGCGCTCGGCGCGCTTCGCCATCGCCCGGTGCCAGGCGGCGCCGCGCGGGGTGAGCGTCTCGGGGTGGCTCCAGGGCACGGTGTCGTGGATGGTCACGACGATCTGGTCGCCCGGGTTGTTGACGCGGTCGTGGCGCGAGAGCGGCGCGAAGAGGCTGGGCGCGTGCACCATGCCCGTGCCGGGCAGCCGGGTGAAGCCGTGCTGCCAGGCCGCGGCCAGCTGACGCCGGTCGAGAGCGCTCTTGTGCAGCGTGGTGAGGCCGGGCAGCGCCTCGAGCAGCCGGTCGTACTCGGCGGGCGGCGAGGCGGGAACGATGCCGGCGACGTCGCAGCCGCGCGGTGCGCACGCGATGAGCTCGCGCGTCAGCTCGACGGCGTAGCGGCCGATGCCGCCGGGCACGGGGGAGATCGCCTGGTCGAGGATGACCCGCAGGGTGGTGGTGCTCATGCGACGATCCCCCTCCTCATGGCGTCATCGAGCGCCGCGCGCCACGGCCGCATCGGCGCGAGCCCGAGGCGGGCCCAGCCGTCGTGGCCCAGCACCGAGTTGGCCGGCCGTCGGGCGGGCCGCACGAACTGCGCGCTGTCGGTCGGAGTCACGGTAGCAGGGTCGCCGCCGAGGTTCTCGACGATCGCTCGGGCGAACCCGTGCCAGCTGGTCGACCCGCTGCTGGTGCCGTGCAGCACACCGCTGCGCAGGCCGGTGGCGAGCATCCGCGCCGTCTGCTCGGCGAGGTCGTACGACCAGGTCGGCTGCCCGTGCTGGTCGTCGACGACCGTCAGCGCGCCCCGCTCGCGATACAGCCGCACCATGGTGCGCACGAAGTTGGGCCCGTGCTCGCCGTACAGCCATGCCGTGCGCAGCACGATCGTGCCCTCGGGGTGGGCGGCCTGCGCGCGGCGCTCGCCCTCGGCCTTCGAGCGGCCGTAGGCGCTGACGGGGGCGAGCGGCGCGTCCTCCGGGTAGGGGCCGGTGCCGTCGCCGGCGAACACGTAGTCGGTCGAGTACTGCACGAGCACCGCGCCAGCGGCCCGGGATGCCCGCGCCAGGTTCTCGGCCCCCTCGGCATTCACGGCCATCGCCGTGGCCTCGTCGCTCTCGGCGTCGTCGACTCGGGTGTACGCGGCCGCGTTGAGCACCACGTCGTGACCCGCCACCGCCTGCTCGCAGGCCGCGGTGTCGAGGATGTCGAGGGCCGCCCGGTCGAGCGCGGTGACCTGCCAGCCGGCATCGGCGAGCACGGCGACGAGGTCGGTGCCGAGCATGCCGCCCGCCCCGGTGACGAGGGCGCGGCCGGGAGCCCGACCGCCCGGCCCGGTCACTGCCCCTGGGCGCGGTAGCGCGCCTCGGTGGCGTCTTTCTGGGGCGCCCACCAGGCGTCGTGGTCGCGGTACCAGTCGATGGTCGCAGCGAGCCCGGCAGCGAAGTCGCTGTAGCGCGGCGCCCAGCCGAGCTCGGTGCGCAGCTTCGACGAGTCGATCGCGTAGCGCAGGTCGTGCCCGGGCCGGTCGGTGACGTGGTCGTAGGCGTCGGCGGGCTGCCCGAGGGTCGTGAGGATGAGCTCGACGACCTCCTTGTTGCTCTTCTCGCCGTCGGCCCCGATCAGGTAGGTCTCGCCGATGCGGCCCTTCTCGAGGATCGTCAGCACGGCCGCCGAGTGGTCGTCGGCGTGGATCCAGTCGCGCACGTTCTCGCCCGAGCCGTAGAGCTTGGGGCGCTCGCCGCGCAGCACATTGGTGATCTGCCGCGGGATGAACTTCTCGACGTGCTGGTAGGGCCCGTAGTTGTTCGAGCAGTTCGAGATCGTGGCGGCGACCCCGAACGACCGCACCCAGGCGCGCACGAGCAGGTCGCTGCCGGCCTTCGTCGACGAGTACGGGCTCGAGGGGTTGTACGGCGTCGACTCGGTGAACCGCGCGGGGTCGTCCAGCTCGAGATCGCCGTAGACCTCGTCGGTGGAGATGTGGTGGAACCGGGTGCCGTGCCGGCGGGCGGCCTCGAGCAGCGTGTAGGTGCCGATGAGGTTGGTGTCGACGAACGGGCGGGGGTCGGCCAGCGAGTTGTCGTTGTGACTCTCGGCGGCGTAGTGCACGACGGCGTCGGCGGCCGCGGTCAGCTCGTCGACGAGGGCTGCATCGACGATGTCGCCCTGCACGAAGGTGAGGCGGGCATCCGGAAGCCCGTCGAGCGAGGTGCGGTTGCCCGCGTAGGTGAGCTTGTCGAGAACCGTCACGTGGTGGTCGGTGTGCGCGATGACGTGGTGCACGAAGTTCGAGCCGATGAAGCCGGCGCCGCCGGTGACGAGGAGTCTCACGGCCTCCAGCCTACCGAGGGGCGCCGGCGGCCTCGCTGCCGGTGCGCGGCACGGTGTCCGCGGCGCGAGCCGCGGCGCGGTAGGCGGCATCGTGGGCGGCCGCGCTGCGCCCCCACGAGAAGCTCTCCGCGCGCGCCCGAGCGCGGGCCTGCAGCTCGGCGCGTACGGCGCTGTCGCCGAGCAGCCTGCGCAGCCCCTGCTCGATCGAGTCGGGGTCGGGTTCGCAGTAGGCGGCGGCATCGCCCGCGACCTCCGGAATCGCCAGCCGGCGGGTGGTCAGCACGGCCGCGCCGGTGGCCATGGCCTCGAGCACCGGCAGCCCGAAGCCCTCGCCGCTGCTGGGGTAGGCGACGACGGTCGCCCCGCCGAGCAGCGGAACGACGTCGGCGCCGTCGATGTAGCCGAGCAGCCGCACCGCGCCGGGGTCGGGATGCTCGCGCAGGGCGGCCTCGGTGTCGGTCTCCCAGCCGCGCGCGCCCGCGATCACGAGCAGCGGCGGCTCGGCGCTCGACTCGGCGGTGAGGCGCCCGTGGGCCCGGATGAGCGCGGGCACGTGCTTGCGCGGCTCGATCGTGCCGAGGAAGAGCACGTACGGGTGCCGCAGCGCGTGGCGGGCGAGGGTCGCGGCGACCTCGGTCGGCGCCGGAGGCTGGAAGCGCCGGTGGTCGACGCCGTGCGGCGCGACGACGACGCGCGCGGCGGGATGCCCGATCGCCCGCTCGAGCGCGTCGGCGGTGGCCCGGCTCGGGGTGACGATGGCCGCGGCGAGCGAGGCCGAGACGCGGATCCAGGTGCGGAAGAACAGCCGCTTGACCGGACGGTGCACCTCGGGCTCGCTGAAGAACGTGACATCGTGCACGGTGACGACGCGGGGTCGCCCGGTGAGCAGCGGGGTCGTGTAGTGCGGCGAGTGCACGACGTCGACCGCGTGCCGCCGCGCGACGAGCGGCAGGCAGAGCTGCTCCCAGAGCAGCCGGAAGCCGCGCCAGGCGAGCGCGCTCGGGCCGACCGCGAGGGTCGCCGTCGGGGCGAGGGCGCGATAGCGCTCGGCGTCGCGGGGCTGGCACGCGACGACGACGTCGAGCTCGCCCGGCTCGGCGAGCGCGCGCACCAGTTCATCGACGTACCGGGCGACTCCGCCGCGGTCGACGGGCATCGCCGTCGCATCGATGAGCACGCGCACGCGACCACCCTACGCACGGCAGCGGGTCGGCGCCGCATCCGCCTGAACCCGCGTATTCGCCGTTGGTAGGGTGGCACCCGTGCAGATCCGAGAACTGTCGGTGCCCGGGGCGTTCGAGGTCACCCCCCGGCAGTTCCCCGACGACCGCGGCGCGTTCTGGGAGTGGTACCGCTTCGACGCCCTCGCGGAGGCCGTCGGGCACCCCCTCGACCTGCGCCAGGGCAACGCCTCGGTGTCGCGGCGCGGCGTCGTGCGGGGCATCCATTTCGCGGATGTGCCGCCGAGCCAGGCGAAGTACGTCTCGGTGCTCAACGGTGCGGTGGTCGACTTCGTCGTCGACATCCGCGTGGGCTCGCCGACCTTCGGGCAGTGGGACTCGGTCGTGCTCGACACCGTCGACCGCCGGGCCCTCTACGTGGCCGAGGGCCTCGGCCACTGCTTCGTCGCCCTCACCGACGACACCGTCGTGACCTACCTCGTGAGCGAAGTCTTCAACGCCGAGCGCGAGCACGGCATCACGCCGCTCGACGAGACCGTGGGGCTCGCTCTTCCGCTGCCGCGCGACGAGCTCGTGCTCTCGCCGAAAGACCTGGCCGCTCCGACGCTGACCGAGGCCGCGGCTGCTGGTCTGCTGCCGACGTGGGATGCGTCGCTCGCGTTCACCCGCGGCCTCGACGAGCGCTGGAGCGGGCGATGAAGGGCATCATCCTGGCCGGCGGCTCGGGCACGCGCCTGTGGCCGATCACCAAGGGCATCTCGAAGCAGCTCATGCCGATCTTCGACAAGCCGATGGTCTACTACCCGCTGTCGACCCTCATGATGGCCGACATCCGCGAGATCCTCGTCATCACCACCCCCGAGTACGCCGGGCAGTTCGAGGCCCTGCTCGGCGACGGCAGCGAGCTCGGCATCTCGCTGACCTACGCGCAGCAGCCTTCGCCCGACGGTCTCGCGCAGGCGTTCCTCATCGGTGAGCAGTTCATCGGCGACGACAGCGTCGCGCTCGTGCTCGGCGACAACATCTTCCACGGCTCGGGGCTGGGCTCGGCCCTGCGCCGGTACACCGACATCGACGGCGGCCTGATCTTCGCCTACCAGGTGGCGAATCCGGAGGCCTACGGCGTCGTCGAGTTCGATGCCGACGGCCGCGCCGTCTCGATCGAGGAGAAGCCCGCGCAGCCGAAGAGCAGCTTCGCCGTGCCGGGGCTGTACTTCTACGACAACTCGGTCGTCGAGGTCGCGAAGGCGATCACACCGAGCGCGCGCGGCGAGCTCGAGATCTCGAGCGTCAACGAGCACTACCTGCGCGAGGGCCGGCTGCAGGTGCACGTGCTCGATCGCGGCACGGCGTGGCTCGACACCGGAACCTTCGAGTCGATGATGCAGGCGAGCGAGTACGTGCGGGTCATCGAAGACCGCCAGGGCTACAAGATCGGCTGCATCGAGGAGGTCGCCTGGCGCGCCGGCTGGATCGACGACGCCCAGCTCGCCGCCCTCGCCGCCCCGCTCGCCAAGAGCGGCTACGGGCTCTACCTGCAGCGGCTGCTCGCCACCGAACGGCGATGACCGCCGGCTACGCGCGCGAGCTGCTCGCCACGCGCGAGCTGCTCGCCATGCTCGTCATGCGCGAGGTGCGCGGGCAGTACCGCCGCACGGTTCTCGGGCAGCTGTGGTCGATCATCAACCCGCTCGCCACGATGCTCGTCTACACGGTGGTGTTCGCGGTGATCTTCCGCACTCGGCCGCCCGTGGGCGACCCGAGCGGGCTCGACGTCTACGCCCTGTGGCTGATGTGCGGGCTGCTGCCGTGGCTGTACCTGACCCGCGTCGTCACGGGCGGCGTCTCGACCCTCACCGCCAATGCCCCGCTCATCACCAAGGTGTACTTCCCGCGCATCCACTTAGTGCTCGCGGTGGCGGTCAGCACGGCCATCACATTCGGGGTCGAGCTGCTGGTGCTCAGCGCCGCGCTGTGGGCGTTCGGCGGATTCCCCCTGCCGTGGCTGCCGCTCGTGGCGCTCGCCGTCGTGGTGCTCGCGATGCTCGCGAGCGGCCTCGCCCTGATGCTCTCGGTGCTCAACGTGTTCTTCCGCGACACCGAGCACTTCGTCGCCGTGCTGCTGCCGATGTGGATGCTCCTCACCCCGATCATCTACCCCGTTCAGCTCGTGGAGCAGGCGCTGCGGGGTATCGGCGAGTGGGCGCTCGTGCTCTACCAGCTGAACCCCGTGCTGCCCGTGATCGAGCTCTTCCGCGCCCTGCTGTACGACAACCGCCTGCCCGACGCGGCCACGGCGCTCGCCGCGATCGCGAGCGCGTCGATCGTGTTCCTGCTCGGCTACCTCGTCTTCGCGCGCGCCGACCGGCGATTGGCCGAGCTGCTGTGAGCGCCATCGTCGTCGACGGGGTGTCGAAGCGCTTCCGCCTCTTCCACGAGCGCAATCAGACGCTCAAGTCGGCCGTCATGCGCGGGCGGCGCATCATCGCCGACGAGTTCTGGGCGGTGCGCGACGTCTCGTTCCGGGTCGAGCACGGCGAGACCTTGGGGCTCATCGGTCGCAACGGCTCGGGCAAGTCGACGCTGCTCAAGACGCTCGCCCGCATCTACAGCCCCGATGAGGGCCGCGTCGTTCTCGACGGCCGCGTCTCGTCGATGCTCGAGGTGGGGTCGGGGTTCCACCCCGAGCTGAGCGGGCGCGAGAACATCTTCCTCAACGGGGCCATCCTCGGGCTCAGCCGCAAGCAGATCGCGGCCCGGTTCGACGAGATCGTCGACTTCTCGGGGGTCGAGCAGTTCATCGACCAGCCGGTGAAGAACTACTCCTCGGGCATGTACGTGCGCCTCGGCTTCTCGGTCGCGGTGCACACCGAGCCCGACATCCTCATCGTCGACGAGATCCTCGCCGTCGGCGACGGCGCCTTCCGCGAGAAGTCGCGGAAGAAGTTCCTCGAGTTCACCGGCCAGGGTCGCACGGTCGTGCTGGTGTCGCACTCGCTCGACGAGGTCCGTGAGCTGTGCCAGCGGGTGGCGTGGCTCGACGGCGGCCGGCTGCGGCAGCTCGGGCCGACGGCCGACGTGGTCGCCGCCTACGAGACGGCGCTCGCGACCGAGCCCGAGTAGGGCGGCGCGGCGCGGGCGGCGCCGCCCGGGTGGCGCGGTTCAGCTCGCGCGGCGCGATTCAGCCGGCGCGGCGGCGCAGCAGCGCCGAGCGCGCCGCGAGCCCGACCGACAGCACGGCCCGCACCGGCCACAGGTGCCAGCCGGTGTACTTGCGGGCGATGAACCGCCGCGCCGAGGCGTGGTGCGCGCGGATCATCTCGGCCGACTCGCGCGAGGCCGTGTGGGCGCCGATGTGCGTGACGCCCACCGCCGGCACATAGCGGTTGCGGTACCCGGCGCGACCGATGCGGTACCCCAGATCGACGTCCTCGAAGTACATGAAGTAGCCCTCGTCGAACCCGCCGAGCTGGGCGAAGACGTCGCGCCGCACGAGCAGGCACGCGCCCGACAGCCAGCCGGCATCCCGCTCGGTGACGGCCTCCGCCGAGTCCTGCCGGTAGCGGCGGGTCCACGGGTTGTCGTGCCAGAGGTTCACGAAGAGGGCATGGCCGATGCCGGTGCGCAGCGACGGCACGCGGCGGGCCGAGGGGTAGACGGTGCCGTCGGGGTTGCGCACCGCGGGCCCGACCGCGCCGATCGTCGGGTCGCTCTCGGCGGCGGCGACGAGCGCGTCGATGAGCCCCGGGTCGAGCACGACGTCGGGGTTGCTGATGAGCACCCAGCGCACTGCGGGGCCCAGGGTCGCGACCCCCGCGTTGATGGCGCCGCCGTACCCGGGGTTGGCCGGCAGCGCGACGTAGGCGGCGCCGTGCTCGGCGGCGAGGGCCGCCGCCTGCGACTCGTCGTCGGGCCGGTTGTCGACAACCACGGTGGCCACGGGATGCGCGCTCGCGCCCGCGATCGACCCGAGAAACCCCGGCAGCACCGCGTTCGAGCGGTAGGCGACGGTGACGACCGCGACCTCGGCCGCGGTGCTCTGCGCCCCGCTCGTCGTGCTCGGCGCAGCCTCGCCGTGCCGCTCGTCGCCCCCGCTCATGATGGGTTCGATCCTAGCCGCGCGCGTCGGCCGCCCTAGGCTGGAGCGGTGGCAGACGCGCGCATCTCGGTGGCCCTCGGCACGCGCAACGGCGGCGCGTACGTGGCGCGGCAGGTGGCGAGCATCCTGAACCAGCGCCCCGCACCCCTCGAGCTGGTGGTGGGCGACGACGATTCGAGCGACGACACCCTCGCCGTCATCGAGCGCGTGCACGCCGACGCCCGCGCGGCCGACCCGGCTCTGCCGACGACGCTGCGCATCATCCGCCGCAGCCCCGCGCTGGGGGTCACCGCCAACTTCGCCGCGACGCTCGCCGCCTGCGAGGGCGACCTGATCGCGCTCTCCGATCAGGATGACGAGTGGATGCCCGGCAAGCTGGCCGCCCTCGCCGCGGCCTTCGACGCCGACCCCGGCCTGCTGCTCGCGCACTCCGATGCCCGCCTGGTCGACGGCGACGGCCAGCCGCTGGGGCTCACCCTGCTCGACGCCCTCGAGGCGACGCCGGGCGAGCGGGCCGGCCTCGTTGCGGGCGACGCGCTGCCGGTGCTGCTGCGGCGCAACCTGGTGACGGGCGCCACCGTCATGCTGCGCCGCTCGCTGCTCGAGGCCGCCCTGCCGATTCCGGGGGAGTGGGTGCACGACGAGTGGCTGGCGGCCGTTGCGGCCGCGACCGGACGCGTGCGGCTCGTGCCCGAGGCGCTCATCGACTACCGGCAGCACGGCGCCAACCAGATCGGCGCGCGCCGCCCGACGCTCGCCGACAAGCTCGCCCGACTGCGCGAGCCGCGCGCCGGGCGCGCCGCTCGACTCGCGCGCCGCGCCGCGCTGCTGGCCGAGCGGGGTCGCGCGCTCGGGGTCGCCGCCGACGCGCAGACGCAGCTCGATGCGAAGGCCGACCACGAAGCCCGGCGCGCGCGACTGCCGCGCCTGCGGATCGCGCGCGTGCCCGCCGTCGTGGCGGGGGCGGTCAGCGGCCGGTACGGCCGGTACAGTCGGGGCGCCATGGATGTGCTGCGCGACCTCGCGACCCCGGCAGGGGAGGAGACCCGATGACCCGCGTGCTCATCATCACGGGCGACCCGCTCGCCGCGGCGATGGCCGGGCCCGCCATCCGCGCGTACAACACGGGGCTCACGCTGCAGGCCGCGGGGCACGAGGTGCGCCTGGTGTCGACGACGCGCGCGGAGCATCCCGCCCCGCCGTTCCCGATGCTGCACGTCGCGGCGGGCGACGAGCGCGGCATCCGCGCGCACGAGCGCTGGGCCGAGGTCGTGCTGTTCCAGGGCTACGCGAACACCCAGTTCCGAACGATCGCCCGCACCGACCGCATGCTCATCGCCGACGCCTACGACCCGATGCACCTCGAGATGCTCGAGCAGGGGCGCGAGCTGCCGCCGGCGACGTGGAGCCTGCGCGTCGCCACCGCGCGCGACGCCCTCAACGACCAGCTGCGGCGGGCCGACCTCGTGCTGTGCGCGAGCGAGCGGCAGCGGCTGCTGTACCTCGGCCAGCTCGCGGGCCTCGGCAGGCTCAACCCCGCCACCTATGCCGCCGACCCCGACCTGCGGGGGCTGCTCGCCGTCGTGCCCTTCGGCCTCGAGGCCTCGCCTCCTGCGGCCGACGCGGGCGCCGGGATGCGCGGCGTCGTGCCCGGCATCGACGCCGCGTCGCGCGTGCTCATCTGGGGCGGCGGGGTCTACAGCTGGTTCGACCCGCTGACGCTGATTCGCGCGGTGGCGAGCGCGCGCGAGCGCGAACCGCGCATCCGGCTGTTCTTCCTCGGCACCCGGCACCCGGGCGTCGACGAGATGGGCATCGTGCGCGAGGCGTTCGACCTCGCGACGTCGCTCGGCCTCGAGGGGCGCGAGGTCGTCTTCAACGACACGTGGGTGCCCTACGACCGGCGCGGGGCGTACCTCGTCGAGGCCGACGCGGGCGTCAGCACGCACCACGTGCACGTCGAGACGACGTTCTCGTTCCGCACGCGCATTCTCGACTACCTGTGGGCGGGCCTGCCGATGGTGGTCACCGAGGGCGACGGCTTCGCCGAGCTCGTCGCGGCCGAGGGGCTCGGCATCGTGGTGCCGGCGAACGACACGGATGCTCTCGCCGACGCCCTCGTGCGCGTTCTCGCCGACTCGCCCGAGGTCGCGGGCTGGCGCGCGAACGTGGCCCGCGTGCGCGAGCGATTCGTGTGGGAGGTCGTGCTGCAGCCCGTGCTCGAGGCGGTCGCCCGTCCGCGCCGCGCCGCCGACGCGACGCCGGGCCGCGACGCGATGGGCGTGGGCGCGCGCGCCCGCCGCACCGCCGGCGCGGGGCACACGCTGCGCATGACGTGGCACCACTTCCGGGCCGAGGGCCTCGGCGGCGTGACGTCGCGGGTGCGCCGCCGCCTCGGCCGCTGAATCCCGTGAGCGGGAGCGCCCCGGTACGCTGAACCGGTGCTCTCTGCCGCCCGTGACGCCCTCGCCCTGCTGACCCCGAGCGAGCGTCTGAGCTACTGGGGGCTCGTGGCCGCCCGGGCGATCGTCGGCTTCCTCGACGTGTTCGGCATCCTGCTCGTCGGCGTCGTCGCCGCTCTCGGCGCGACCCAGTTCGCCGACGGCCAGGGCGGCACCGTGGTGTTCGGCGTCGAGCTTCCCGAGCTCGATGGGCAGGGGCTGCTGCTGCTCGTGCTCTTCGTGCTCGGCGTGTTCGTCGTCAAGGCCGGCATCGCCATCGGGCTGTCGCGCGCGCTGACGGCGTTCATCGCGCGCATCGAGTCGCGCAATGCCGACGCGCTCGCCGCCCACCTGCTGACGGGCTCGCTCGCGCACGTGCGGCGGTTCTCGCGCAACGAGCTGCAGTTCGCGCTCACCGAGTCGATCAAGTGGACCTTCACGGGCCTGCTCAACAACGTCGCGGGCATCGTCGTCGAGGGGTTCCTGCTGCTGATCGTCGCGATCGCGTTCTTCGTCGTCGACCCCGTCGTCGCGGTCTTCGCGCTCGGCTACTTCGCCCTCATCGTCGTCGGCATGCAGGCGGGCATCGCGCGCGTTCTCAAGCGTGCGGGAGAGGACGCCGCCGAGGGCACCAAGCTCACCCTCGGGGCGCTCGGCGACACGCTCGACACCTTCCGCGAGCTCACCGTGCTCGGGCGCAGCGGCATGTTCCTCGACCGCATCCACCGCTCGCGCCAGCGCGCCGCCCGCTCGGGCGCCACGCTCGCCTTCCTCGGCGGCATGCCGCGCTACGTCGTCGAGACCGCGCTGATCCTCGGCGTCGTCGTGTTCGTCGGCCAGCAGCTGCTCACCGGGCAGCTCGCGAGCGGTCTCGCCACGCTCGGCGTCTTCCTCGCCGGGGCCGTGCGCATCATGGGGGCGATCCTGCCGCTGCAGACGGCGGTGGCCGCGCTCAAGGTCAACACCGAGCAGTCGCAGACCGCCCGCGAACTGCTGCGCGAGCTGCAGAGCGCCCCCACCGCGCCCCCGCCCGCGCTGCCCGCCGGCGCTGCGGTGCCGAGCGCCGACGCCCCGCTCGGCGTCGAGGTGCGGCAGGTCGGCTACACCTACCCGGGGGCCGCGGCGCCCGTGCTCGACGACGTCAGCCTGAGCATCCCGCCCGGAAGCTTCGCCGCGATCATCGGGCCCTCCGGCGCCGGCAAGACCACGCTCGTCGAGCTCATCCTCGGCCTCGGCGCACCCGACACCGGATCGATCGCCATCGGCGGCCTCGAGCCCCGCACCCTGCGCGCCGCAGCGCCCGGGCTCGTGTCGTACGTGCCCCAGAAGCCGGGGCTCGTCGGCGGCACGGTGGCCGAGAACGTGGCCCTGGGCATCCCGCCCGCCGAGATCGACCGCGACCGCGTGCGCGCGGTGCTCGCCCAGGCCCAGCTGCTCGAGCTCATCGACGGCCTGCCCGACGGCATCGACACGCCGGTCGGCAAGCAGTCCGACGCGTTCAGCGGCGGGCAGGTGCAGCGCATCGGCCTGGCGCGCGCGCTCTACGTGGCCCCCCGGCTGCTCGTTCTCGACGAGGCGACGAGCGGCCTGGATGCCGCCACCGAGGCCATCGTCAGCCAGACCCTGCGCGCCCTGAGCGGCGAGCTCACGATCATCGTCATCGCCCACCGCCTCAGCACCGTGCAGCGGGCGGACACGGTCGCCGTCGTCGAGGGCGGCAGGCTCGTCGCCGAGGGCGACTTCGCGACGGTGCGCCGCACCGTGCCGATGGTGGCCGAGTACGTGAAGCTCATGTCGTTCGACGACGAGCCCGAGACGCCCACGGAGCCCGAGACGCCCACGACTCCCACGACCACGGAGGACCCCGCGTGATCGCCCGCCTGCGCCGCATCCCGCTCATCGCCTGGGCGCCGGTGCTGGCGTTCCTCACCCTGACCGCCTGGAGCTTCGCCTCGCCGATCGGTGCGGGCCCCGACGACGACTTCCACCTGGTCAGCTCGTGGTGCGCCGGCCCGACCGCCGACCGCACCTGCCTGTCCACCGAGTCGCCGCGCGAGCGCGAGGTGCCCGCGGCGCTCGACGACATCGACTGCTTCGCCTACGACGCGACCCGCAGCGCGGCGTGCCAGGGCGACGACTGGTCGTGGTCGGTCGACGAGCTCGTGGTCAGCGAGCGCGGCAACTTTATCGGGGCGTATCCGCCGGTGTTCTACGCGGTGATGGGAGCGCTGACGGGCGATGACATCCAGCTCGCGGCGCTCGCCATGCGCCTGCTCACGGTCGTGCTGTTCACGGGGCTGCTCGTCGCGCTGTGGATGCTGCTCCCCGAGGTGCTGCGCGGCCCCCTCGCCTGGGGCTGGCTCATCACGACGGTGCCGCTCGGGGTGTTCCTGCTCGGCACGAACAACCCGAGCGCCTGGGCGATGATCGGGGTCGCGACGAGCTGGCTGGCCCTGCTGGGGTGGTTCCAGACGCCGTGGGTGACCGACCGCCGCCGCAAGCTCGCCCTCGGAGCGCTGTTCGTCGTGACGGTGCTCATGGCGGCCGGGTCGCGCGGCGATGCCGCGCTGTATGCCGGCTTCGGCATGGCCCTGGTGCTCGTGCTCACCGTGCCCTCGCGCGGCGGGGCCTGGCGCCCCTGGCTGCCCGATGCCGTGCTGCCGGTGGTGATGGGCATCGTCGCTCTGGTCTTCTTCCTCTCGGCGCGGCAGTCGCAGAGCGGCCTCGGCGGGTTCGGCGGCGGCACGGGTGCGCCCGGGTCGCTCACGGGCGGCGCCGCCGGCGGCGCGACCGACCCCGAGGCGGCCCTCACCGGCTTCGGCCTCTTCGCCTACAACCTGCTCAACGTGCCGTTCCTCTGGACGGGCGCGCTCGGCGACTGGGCCCTCGGCTGGCTCGACACCTCGATGCCCGCGATCGTCTCGGCGGCCGCGGTCGCCGCGTTCGTCGTGGTCGGCTTCGCGGGAATCGGTCGGCTCTGGGGCCGCAAGGCGATCGTGCTCGCCGCGCTCGTGCTCGTGCTCATCGCCCTGCCGGTCTACGTGCTGCAGGCGGGCGGCGACGTCGTGGGCGAGCAGGTGCAGCCGCGCTACATCCTGCCGCTCATCATCATGCTGGGCGGGATGCTCGCCCTCACCCGCACCCCCCGCGAGCTGACCTTCACTCGGGCGCAGCGGTTCGCCCTGGTCGCGGCCCTCGCGGGTGCGCACTTCGTGGCGCTGCACCTGAACATCCGCCGCTACGTGACGGGAATCGACGCCTCGGGCGTGAACCTCGACGCCGGCGCCGAGTGGTGGTGGGCTGGGCCGGTGGGCCCGACGGCCGTCTGGCTGCTCGGCTCGCTCGCCTACGCGCTGCTCGTGTGGATCGTCGTGCGCGAGCTCGGCCGCCCGAGGGCTCAGACCCCCGGGATGCCGATCACGCGGTAGGTGACGCCGGGCCACTGCTCGGCGCTCGACACGCGCCGGCCGTCGACGAACGTGCGGATGCCCGGCAGGTCGGCCGGGCCGAGCGCGCGGTACTCCGCGTGGTCGGCCTGCACGACGGCGGCGTCGACGGGCTGCCCCAGGTGGTAGGGCGTCCAGCCGTAGCGCGCGAACTCGTCGTCGGTGTAGAGCGGGTCGTGCACGAGCACCTCGGCCCCGCGCGCCTGCAGGGCGGCGACGGCACCGAAGACGCCGCTGAACGCCGTCTCTTTCACCCCGCCGCGGTAGGCGGCACCGAGCACGACCACGCGCTGCCCGGCGAGGTCGCCGTGCACGCCCTCGAGCAGGCCGATCGTGTAGTCGGGCATCCCGGCGTTCGCCTCACGGGCGGCGCGCACGACGGTGGCGGCCGGGTCGTTCCAGAGGTAGAGCCGCGGGTAGACGGGGATGCAGTGGCCGCCGACGGCGATGCCCGGCTGGTGGATGTGGCTGTAGGGCTGCGAGTTGCTGGCCTCGATCACCTGGTAGATGTCGATGCCGGCCGTCGCGGCGTACTGCGCGAACTGGTTGGCGAGCCCGATGTTGACGTCGCGGTAGGTGGTCTCGGCGAGCTTCGCCATCTCGGCGGCCTCGGCGCTGCCGAGATCCCACACCCCGTTGCCGCGGGGCAGGTCGGGGCGGTCGTCGAAGTCGAGCACGGCCTCGTAGAACGCGACGGCCGCGGCGGCACCGGCGGGGGAGAGCCCGCCGACGAGCTTCGGGTACTTGCGCAGGTCGGCGAACACGCGGCCGGTCAGCACGCGCTCGGGCGAGAAGACGAGGTGGAAGTCGGTGCCCTCGGTGAGCCCCGAGCCCTCTTCGAGCATGGGCTTCCAGCGCGTGCGGGTGGTGCCCACCGGCAGGGTCGTCTCGTAGGCGACGAGCGTGCCGGGGGTGAGGTTCGCGGCGAGCGAGCGCGTCGCGGCGTCCATCCAGCCGAAGTCGGGGCGGGCCTCGTCGTCGACGAAGAGCGGCACGACGAGCACGACCGCGTCGGCGCCGGGCACCGCATCCGCGTAGTCGGTGGTCGCGCGCAGCGCGCCGGCCGGCACGAGCTCGGCGAGCTTCTCAGCCAGGTGCGCCTCGCCCGGAAACGGCTCGGTTCCGGCGTTGATGAGGGCGACGGTGTCGGGGTTGACGTCGACTCCGACGACCTCGTGCCCCTTCGAGGCGAACTGCACGGCCAGCGGCAGGCCGATCTTTCCGAGGGCGATGACGGCGATCTTCACCGGGCAAGACTACCGGTCGCGCGCACCCCGGTTCGGGCGGCGGGTCAGGGATGCTCGCGCTCGCCGAGCCGCGCTTCCAGCTCGGCGATGCGGTCGGTGAGCCGCGCCTCGGTCAGCGCGATCTCGCGCGCGAGCTGGGTGTTGGCGCGCTGCAGCTGCACCGAGCGCTTGTACTCGTTCACCACGTAGAGCAGCCCGGCGACGATCGCGAGGTAGAACAGCAGGTCGGCGCCGCGCCCGATGCCGACGAGCTGCGCGAGGGCGCTCAGCAGCCCTGGCCAGACCACGACGACGACACCGCCGAGCAGGGCGAGCAGCACGAGCAGGCGACGGATCGCCAGGTGCCGCGGGCTCGGCGTCGAGCGCACCAGGTAGATGCCGATGCCGACGAGGGCGACGATGAGGATGATCTGGAACCACATGGCAGACCTCCGCTAGTTGATGATGAGGTCGACGAGGATGTTGATCGAGTTGAGCAGCGACTGCCCCTTGGCCTTCGAGTAGTCGGTGTAGAGCACCTCGACCGGGAACTCGCGCCAGGGCAGCCCTGAGCGGCCCAGCTGCACGACGATCTCCGAGGCGTGCGCCATGCGGTCTTGCTTGAGGTTGACGGCGCGGGCGGCGTCGACGCGCAGCACGCGCAGGCCGTTGTGCGCATCCGTCAGCGTCAGGCCGGTGGAGAGGTTGGTGACGGCCACCGCGGTCTTGAGCACGATCTTCTTGGCGAGGCCCGGCTTCGTGCGGTCGTCGAGGAAGCGCGAGCCGAAGACGATGGCGGCGTCCTCCGTGCGGGCGAGCTCGATCATGGCGAGCGCGTCGACCACCCGGTGCTGCCCGTCGGCGTCGAAGGTGACCACGTAGGCGCAGCCGGCCTGCGCGCGGGCGTAGCTGATGCCCGTCTGCAGAGCGGCGCCCTGCCCGAGGTTGTGGGGGTGGCGGATGACCCGGGCGCCCGCGGACTCGGCGGCGGCGGCCGAGTCGTCGGTCGACCCGTCGTCGACGCACACCACGTGGCGGAAGCTCGCGAGCAGCTCGGCGACCACGCCGCCGATGACGGTGGCCTCGTTGTACAGCGGAATGACGACCCAGACGCCGTCGGTGCCCACGGCGGGGGTCGCGGCCGGCGCGGCAGGGGTCGGTGGGGCGTCGGCCATGCCGCCCATTGTGTCAGAACCGGGTACCCTGGAGCGGCGCGTGCCCGCGCATCCCCCCTCGTCGAAAGCGCGCCTTCGTGACCGATTCTGCCGACGTCCGCATCGTCGATTCCGCCGACGTCGCCCCCTCCGCCCGTATCGGCGCGGGCTCGTCGATCTGGCATCTCGCGCAGGTGCGCGAAGACGCCGTTCTGGGCCGCAACTGCATCGTCGGGCGGGGCGCCTATATCGGCACGGGCGTGCAGCTCGGCGACAACTGCAAGGTGCAGAACTACGCCCTCGTCTACGAGCCGGCCCACCTCGAGGCGGGCGTCTTCATCGGCCCCGCGGTGGTGCTGACGAACGACACCTACCCGCGCGCGGTCAACCCCGACGGCACGCCGAAGTCGGCGCACGACTGGC
Organism: Microbacteriaceae bacterium; assembly: GCA_027490915.1. Classification (GTDB taxonomy): domain Bacteria; phylum Actinomycetota; class Actinomycetes; order Actinomycetales; family Microbacteriaceae; genus Microcella. The sequence goes on along the minus strand of JAIXXG010000066.1, from coordinate 26,355 downwards.
AGCCGGTCGGCGTGACGATCCGCGAGGGGGCCGCGATCGGTGCGCGCGCGGTGTGCGTCGCTCCGGTCGAGATCGGCCGCTGGGCCACCATCGCGGCGGGCAGCGTCGTGACCAAGGATGTTCCCGCCTTCGCCCTGATGGCTGGTGTGCCCGCACGCCGCCTCGGGTGGGTGGGGAAGGCGGGCGTGCGGCTCGTCGAGCAGGACGGCGCCTGGGTCTGCCCGCAGACCGGTGCGCGCTACATCGAGCGCGACGGCGCCCTGAGTGAGGAGAGCTAGATGGCCAAGCCCCTGATCCCCGCGGCGAAGCCGCTGTTCGGTCGTGCCGAGCGCAAGGCGGTCGACCGCGTGCTGCGCTCGGGCATGGTGGCGCAGGGCCCGCAGGTGGCCGCGTTCGAGCAGGAGTTCGGCGACCACTTCGTGCAGGGCCGCGCGTGCGTCGCCGTCAACAGCGGCACGGCCGGCCAGCACCTCGGGCAGCTCGCGGCGGGCGTCGGACCGGGCGACGAGGTCATCGTTCCCTCGTTCACCTTCGCGGCGACGGGCAACTCGGTGGCGTTGACCGGCGCGACCCCGGTGTTCGTCGACATCGAGCCCGAGACCTACGGCCTCGACCCCGCGGCCGTCGAGAAGGCGATCACGAAGAAGACCAAGGTGATCATGCCCGTGCACCTCTACGGGCACCCGGCGCGCATGGTCGAGCTCGAGGCGATCGCGCAGAAGCACGGCCTCGAGATCTACGAAGACGCGGCGCAGGCCCACGGCGCCTCGCTCAACGGCCGCCCGGTCGGCACCTGGGGCCGCTTCGCGATGTTCAGCCTGTACCCGACGAAGAACATGACCTCCGGCGAGGGCGGCATGGTCGCCTGCGACACCCCCGAGCTCGTGCGTGCGGTGAAGCTGCTGCGCAACCAGGGGCAAGAGGTGCAGTACCACAACGAGGTCATCGGCTTCAACGCGCGCATGACCGACATCCACGCCGCGATCGGCCGTGTGCAGCTGACCAAGGTCGATGGCTGGACGGCGGCGCGGCAGAAGAACGCCGCGTACCTCAGCGCGGGCATCACGGCGGTGCCCACCCCGCTGACGGCCCCGGGCGCCGTGCACGTCTTCCACCAGTACACGGTGCGCGTCGCCGACGACCGCGACGGCTTCGTCAAGGCCCTGCGCGAGGAGCACGGCGTGGGCTCGGGCGTCTACTACCCGATCCCGAACCACCGCCTGCCCTCGCTCGCCCCCTTCGCGCCCGGGCTCGACCTGCCCGAGACCGAGAAGGCCGCGCGCGAGGTCGTGTCGCTGCCCGTGCATCCCTCGCTGAACCGCCGCGACCTCGACCGCATCATCGCGGCCGTCAACGCGGTCGCGCGGGCGGGCGCCTGATGACCGCGCTGCGCGCCGGTCTCATCGGCGTCGGCATGATGGGCCGGCACCACGCGCGCGTGCTGCGCGAGCTCGACGGCGTCGAGCTGGTCGCGATCGCCGACCCGGGCGGCGACCCGCACGGCGTGGCGGGCAGCCTGCCGATCTTGCCCGACCTCGAGTCTCTCATCGCGGTCGGCGTCGACATCGCGGTCGTCGCGGTTCCCACCCGCTTCCACGAGGATGCGGCGCTGCAGCTCGCTGCCGCCGGCGTGCACACGCTCGTCGAGAAGCCGATCGCCGACACCCTCGAGGCCGGTCAGCGCATGGTCGACGCCTTCGAGTCGGCGGGTCTCGTCGGCGCGGTCGGCCACATCGAGCGCTTCAATCCGGCCCTGCAGGAGATGCGCCGGCGCATCGCCGCGGGCGACCTCGGCGAGATCTACCAGGTGATCACGCGCCGCCAGGGCCCGTTCCCGGCGCGCATCGCCGACGTCGGCGTGGCGAAAGACCTGGCGAGCCACGACATCGACCTGACCGCGTGGGTGGTGCAGAGCGACTACCGCACGGTCTTCGCGCAGACCGCCCTGAAGTCGGGCCGCGAGCACGAGGACATGATCATCGCCTCGGGCCGCCTCGCGAACGGCGTGATCGTCAACCACATTGTCAACTGGCTGAGCCCGATGAAGGAGCGCATCACGGTCGCCACAGGCGAGGCCGGCGCGCTCGTCGCCGACACCGCGACGGGCGACCTCACGTTCTACGCCAACGGCACGATCCCGCTCGAGTGGGAGTCGGTGACCGCGTTCCGCGGCGTGAGCGAGGGCGACGTCGTGCGCTACGCCTTCCCGAAGCGCGAGCCGCTGCGGGTCGAGCACGAGGCCTTCCGCGACGCGGTGCTCGGCCGCGACACCGACGTGGTGACCATGCGTCAGGGCCTGCGCACGCTCGAGGTCGTCGAGGGCCTGCTGCAGTCGGCACGGACGGGCGAGTCGGTCAGCTTCTGACGATGCGCGTCACGATCGCGAGCCGCATCTTCGCGCCCGAGCCGGCGGCGGCCTCGTTCCGGCTCGCGGCGCTGGCGGCGGCGCTCGCCGACGCGGGTCACGACGTGACGGTGCTCACCTCCCGGCTGCCGCGCGGCATGGTCGAAGCGGCACCGGATGCCCGCCTCTCGGTCCGCCGCGCCCCCGTGCTGCGCGACCGCACCGGGGCGGTGCGCGGCTACGTGCCCTACCTGAGCTTCGACATCCCGCTGTTCTTCCGCCTGCTGACCGCCCGCCGCTCGGCAGCGATCGTCGTCGAGCCGCCGCCGACCACGGGTCTCGCCGCGGTCGCGGCCGCGGGGCTGCGGCGCACGCCCGTCGTCTACTACGCGGCAGACGTGCTGGCCGACGCGGCCGCGAGCGCCGGCAGCCCGGCCCCTGTCGTGCGGGTGGTGCGCTGGATGGAGCGCACGGTGTGGCGCCGCGCGGCCGCCGTGCTGAGCGTGTCGCCGAGCGTCACGGCCCGGCTGCGCGAGCTGGGCGTGCCCGCGGCCCGCATCGTCGAGGTGGGCAACGGCATCGACACGAGCGTGTTCGCGCCCGACGGCCCGACGGCGGAGGCCGAGCCGGGGTATGCGCTGTACGCGGGCACCGCATCCGAGGTGCACGGGGCCGGGGTGTTCGTCGAGGCGCTCGCCCACGTCCCCGAGGCGCGGCTGGTGTTCATGGGCGGCGGCGTCGAGCTCGAGGCCCTGCGCCGCCGGGTCGACCAGGTTGCTCCGGGCCGCGTGACCTTCCTGCCGACGGCCGCGCCCGAGGTCGTCGCGCGCTGGCTGCGCGGCGCTGCGGTCGCCCTCGCGAGTGTGAAGCCTGACGGCGGCTACCAGTTCGCCTTCCCGACCAAGCTCTACGCCGCGGCGGCCGCGGGAGCGCCGCTGCTGTTCTCGGGCGACGGCCCGGGGGCCGCCTTCGCGCAGGATGCCCCCCTCGGCCACGCTGCCCCGCACGACCCCGTGCCGGTGGCCGACGCCCTGCGCACCGTGCTGTCGGCGCCCGCCACGGTCGCCGAGCGGCACGCGCAGGCGGAGTGGGCGCGGGCCCACGTCGACCTCGCCGCGGTCGCGGGCCGCGCGGCGGCCGCTGTCGCGGCGGTCGCCCGCCGCTAGCCGTTCCCGTCGCGAGGGCTAGGAGCTCGGCGCGGCTTCGGTGGCGGCGGCGGCAGCCGCGGCGCGCTTGCGCTCGAGGCGGGCGTCCCACCACCGCCGCATGCGCCGCTCGAGCGGCTTCTCGACCCCGAGGTGCAGGGCGAAGGCGAGGGCGAGGGCGGCGAGGAAGAGCGGCGGGTACCAGACGAGGCCGCCCCAGCCGAGCGACTGCTTGCCCACGAAGCTCAGCACGAAGTAGATGACGGTGGCGTGCACGAGGTAGAACGCGTACGAGGCCTCGCCGAGCTTCACCATCCAGCCCTGGCGCAGCCAGCTGCGGCCGCCGAGCGCGTCGCGCGTGGCGACGGTGGCGATGAGCAGGGTGCAGAACACGAGGATCCACTCGGTCTGGGTGGCGCGCACGAACTCGCGCACGGGCCCGAGCCAGGCCGTGCCGCTGTCGTAGGTGAGCACGATCGCGAGGGCCGCTCCGCCGGTGAGCACGATCCAGGGGCGCAGCGCGAGGCGCCATCCGGCCCGCATGGCGTGGGCGAGGCACATGCCGATCGCGAACTCGGCGAGCCGGGTGACCGGCACGGGGATGGGCAGGCTCGCCACGGCGGGGGAGGCGAGCTCGAGCATCCGCCACCCGAACGACAGCGCGATGAGCACGATCGCGATGATGAGCGCGCCGCGTGAGCGCAGCACCGCGAGCACCCGCTGCAGCCAGGGGTGCAAGGCGTAGAAGAAGGCTTCGACCGTGAGGGTCCAGGCGGCGGGGTTGCCCGAGAACAGGATGACGGGGTTCGACCACCAGCCCTGGATGAGCAGCACCGACAGCAGCAGCACGCCGACGTCGAGCGGCTTGACCCACCACTGCTCGGGGTCGGGGTCGACGCTGTAGAACACCGGGATCGCCAGCAGCAGCGCCACGAAGTGGGCGGGATAGATGCGGGCGAAGCGGCGCCAGTAGAAGGTGCCGACCGTGGTGCCGGGTCGCGCCGACCACGTGAGCACGAAGCCCGAGAGCACGAAGAAGAACATGACCCCGTAGTTGCCGAGGTCGAGCAGCTCGACGATCGGCAGGGGCGCGAGGTTCGCCATGTGGTAGAAGAACACGCCGAACGCCGCCCACCAGCGCAGCCCGGTCAGCGACTCGAGCCGGGGCTCGGCGAGCGGGGGGCGGGCAGGCGCGGACACGAACATCGACGGTACCAGTCGAGCCCGTGCCGGATGCGCCCGCCGCCGGGCCCGGGTAGCGTCGACCGAGTGACCCCTCACCCGCGGATCACCTGATGCGCCCCGACTCTGTGCTGCCCCTGCGCTGGGTGCACGCCGTCGGCGGTGCGCTCAGCCTGCTTCCGGATGCCGCGGGCCGCCTGCTGCAGCCCGCGCGCTACCGCGACCTCCCCGCTTCGCGGCCGCGGCCGGAGCCGCTGCCGCCCGCCGCCCGGCGGGTGCTGCTCGGCCCGGTGAACACCGCGGGGCAGGCGCACGCCTGGGCGCGCGCCCTCGAGGCCGCGCATCCCGGCGGGCAGGCCGCGCATCCCGGCGGGCAGGCCGCGCGGCCCGAGCTGGTGGCCCGCAGCCTGCAGTCGACGGCCGCGGGCCCGTTCGCCTTCCCCGTCGATATCGCCGTGCCGCCCGCGCTTGCCCGCGCCTCTCGCGACTGGCAGCGCGAGCACGCGCGTGTGCGCGGCTTCTCGGCGACCGACGTCGTCATCGAATCGGGGCTGCCGCTGTTCGGGCCGGCCTTCGGCCAGAGCCTGCAGCGCGAGGTGCGAGCGCTGCAGCGGCGCGGCATCCGGGTGGTGATCGTCTGCCACGGCAGCGATGTGCGCGATGTCGCGGCGCACGCGGCGCGGCTCGAGCACTCGCCGTACCGTCTGCCCGAGCTCGCCGCCCTGGTGCCCGCCGTGCAGCGCCGAGCGCGCGAGCGCCGCCGCGTCATCCGCGCGACGGGTGCGCCCGTGCTCGGCACGACCCACGGCGTGCTCATCGACCTGCCCGAGGCGACGTGGCTGCCGGTGGTCGTCGACGTCGCGGCGTGGGCGGTCGAGCGCCCGCCGCTGGTCGCGGCCGCGCGGCCCGACGCCGAGCCGCCGCACGCCGAGCCGCCGCTCGTCGTGCACGCCCCGAGCCAGGCGGCCATCAAGGGCAGCGACATCATCGACGCGGTGCTCGCACGGCTCGCCGCCGAGGGGCTCGTGCGCTACGAGCGCCTCGAGCAGGTGACGCACGATGTCGTCGCCGACGCCTACCGCCGGGCCGACATCATGGTCGACTCGCTGCGCATGGGCGGGTACGGCGTGGCCGCGTGCGAGGCGCTCGCCGCGGGCCGGGTCGTCGTGTCGAATGTGCTGCCCGAGTACCGCGCGGCCATCGCGCGCGACCACGGGCTCGAGGTGCCGATCGTGCAGGCTGAGCCGGGCACGCTCGAGGGGGTGCTGCGCGGGGTGCTGCTTGATCCGACCGCTGCGCGCGCGACCGCCGAGCGCGGGCCGGCGTTCGTGCGCGCGCTGCATGACGGGCGGCTGTCGGCCGCCCGCATCCTGGCCGCCCTCGACAGCCCCGCCGCCCTCGGCCGGTCGGCGACCCCGCGGGGCCCGGCCACGCCCGGCTCGCGGCAGTAGGCTCGATCACCGTGCTGATGATCGTGCGAACCCTGCGCCGCCTGGTGCCGCTGCTGCCCGCCCGCGCGCGCCGGTTCATCGTCGGCTACTCGATCGCCACCTCGCTGCTCGCCGCCGTCGACGTCGTGGCGATCGCCCTGCTGGCGGTCTCGCTCGGCTCGATGGTGACCGGCTCCGACATCGAGCTGCCGCTCATCGGCAGCATCGGCCCCGACTCGTACGTGTGGTTCCTGCTCGTGATCTCGCTCGTCGTCATCGTGAAGGCGGCCCTCAGCCTCGTGCTGCAGTGGCACGCGACGCGGCGGTTCGCGGCCTTCGAGCTCGAGATCGGCGACCGGCTGTTCGACGCCTACATCCGCGCACCGTGGACCGACCGGCTCAGCAAGAACACGGCACAGCTCGTGCGACTCGCCGACGTCGGCATCGGCAACACGATCGGCGGCTTCCTGCTGCCGGTGCTGACCCTGCCGACCCTCCTCGTGACGAGCGTCGCCGTGGTGGTCGTCATCATCATCGCCGAGCCGATCACGGCGCTCGTCACGATCGTCTACCTCGGCGGGCTCGCCGCGCTGCAGGCCCGCGTCATCTCGAAGCGCGCGGTGCAGGCCGGCCGCGTCAACCGCGACTACTCGTTCAAGGTCGCCAGCCTGATGACCGACATGGTCTCGGCGCTCAAAGAGATCACGCTGCGCGACAAGGCCGGCGAGGTCGCCGGCGTCGTGCACGCCAACCGCATCCACTCGACGCGGGCGCGCGCGAACATCCACTTCATCTCGGCCGTGCCGCGGTTCGTGCTGGATGCGGGGCTCATCGGCGGCTTCCTGCTCGTGGGCGGCGTGGCCTACCTGACGGGCGGCCCGGCGGGGGCCCTCGCATCCGTCGCCTTGTTCGGCGTCGCCGGATTCCGGCTGGTGCCGTCGCTGACGAGCCTGCAGTCGATCCTCACGACCACCCAGGCGAACTCGGCGCACGTGCAGGCGGTGCTCGAGGACATCGCGCAGTCGCGCGTCTACATCGAGCGGGCCGAGGTGATCGGCCACGACCCGATCGCGGGCGAGCCGCGCACGCTGCGCATCGAAGGTGCCGCGTTCACCTACCCGAGCAGCGAGTCGCCCGCCATCAGCGGGGTCGACCTCGAGATCGCGCTCGGCACGTCGGTGGGCATCGTCGGCTCGTCGGGGTCGGGCAAGACCACGCTCGTCGACATGCTGCTCGGCCTGCTGTCGCCCACCGAGGGCCGCATCATGCTCGACGAGCAGAACCTCGACGACGTGATGGCGGCGTGGCGCTCGCGGGTCGGCTACGTGCCGCAGGATGTCGCGCTATTCGACGGCACGGTCGCCCAGAACGTGGCTCTCACCTGGTCGGGCGAGCTCGACCTCGAGCGCGTCGAGCGCGCGCTGCGCCGCGCCCAGCTGTGGGAGGTCGTGCAGAAGCGCGAGGGCGGGGTGCACGCGCGCGTCGGCGACCGCGGCATGGCCCTGTCGGGCGGCCAGCGGCAGCGCCTCGGCATCGCCCGCGCCCTCTACAACGACCCGATCGTGCTCGTGCTCGACGAGGCCACGAGCGCCCTCGACACGAAGACCGAGAGCGACGTCGTGCAGGCGATCCGCTCGCTGCAGGGCGAGATGACCGTCATCTCGGTGGCCCACCGCCTGGCGACGATCCGCGACAACGACCTCATCGTCTTCCTCGCCGATGGCCGGCTCGTCGCGCAGGGCTCGTTCGACGCCGTGCGGCGCGCGGTGCCCGAGTTCGCCACCCAGGCCGCGCTCGCGGGTCTGGACTAGCGCGCGGTCAGTTCGGCGGCGCTCAGCGGCCGGTCAGTTCGGCCGCGACCCGCTCGGCCGCGTGCCCGTCGCCGTAGGGGTGGTCGGTCGGCTCGGCCGGCAGCGGGCGGGCCACCTCGGCCGCGAGCTCGTCGAGCCGGGTGCCGACGAGCGTGTTCCAGCCCGATTCGACCGTCTCGACCCACTCGGTCTCGGGGCGCACGGTGGTGCACAGGCGGCGCAGCAGGTACGCCTCCTTCTGCAGGCCGCCCGAGTCGGTGAGCACGCCCGAGCCCTGCAGCACGGCGGCGATCAGCTCGGGGTACGGCAGCGGGTCGTGCACGGTGATCGCGCCGCGCTCGAGCACGATGCCCGCCCGCTCGGCCGCGGCCCGCAGGCGGGGGTGCGCGAGCAGGCGCACGGGCCGGTCGACCGCGGCCAGGGCGTCGATGACCGCGGCCAGTCGCTCGGGGTCGTCGGTGTTCTCGGCGCGGTGGATCGTCGCGACGACCGACTCGCCGTCGCTCCACGGCAGGGCTGGCGGCGCGGCGAGCACGCGGTCGCGCACGCTGTAGAGCACGTCGGTCATGACATCGCCGACGAGCACGCTGCGGGCGGCGAGCCCCTCCTCGGCGAGGTGCTGCATGGCCACGGCGGTGGGCGCCAGGCAGAGGTCGGCGGCGTGGTCGGTGAGCACCCGGTTGTGCTCCTCGGGCATCGCGCGGTTGAACGACCGCAGGCCCGCCTCGAGGTGCGCGAGCGGCAGGTGCAGCTTCACGGCGGCGACGGCCGCGGCGAGGGTCGAGTTGGTGTCGCCGTACACGAGCACCCAGTCGGGCCGGTACTGCTCGAAGACGGGCTCGAGAGCCGCGAGCATCGCGCCCGTCTGCGCACCGTGGGCACCCGAGCCGATCGCGAGGTTGACATCCGGATGCGGAATGCCGAGGTCGCGGAAGAACACGTCGCTCATCAGGTCGTCGTAGTGCTGCCCGGTGTGCACGACGACGTGCTCGGCGACCTCCTGGAGCGCCCGGCTGACGGGAGCGAGCTTGACGAACTGCGGTCGGGCCCCGACCACGCTGAGAATGCGCATGCGTGTCACGCTACCCGGCGACCGCGCGTCGCACGGCCGCGAGGCCGCCCGAGATGCCCGAGAGCCCGAGGGCGGCCGACCGCGCCCCGGTGGTGGCGCGCCACGCGGCGTAGACGCTGTCGCGGTCGCACGCGACGACGACGTCGGCCGCGCGCAGGGCTGCCTGCGCGTCGGCGCTCGCGCGCACCCGGCGTGCCATGCGCGCGCCGCCGTCGGCGGGCGAGAGACGAACGAGCGTGCGCAGCGCCGCCGACCGCTGCCAGAGCGAGCCCTCGCGCGGGCCGCCCACGGCACCCACGTCGATGATGCGCACGGCCCCCTCGGCGCTGTCGCCGAGGCCGTCGCCCACGACGAGCGTGAGGTGCTGGCTGCCCTGCGGGTCGGCGGTCGCGAGCTGCCCGGCGACGCCGCGATGGGTGCTGAGGAAGACGAAGCGGGTCATGACACGAGCTCCTTCAGGGCGGCCATGCGCGGCTCGAGCTGCTGCTGCCGCTCGTAGCGGTGCGCCCATGCCTGCACCGCGCCGCGCGACGACGGGGTCTGGGCGCGCGAGAGCGCGGCGCCCGCGATGAGGGCGTCGGCGATCGCGGCCGGGCTGAGGTCGGTCGTGGCGGCCCACGCCGGGTGCTCGCGCAGAACGTCGGTGGCGGCGTTGCCCGGATCGTGCACCGAGATCACCGGCAGCCCCGTCGCGCAGTACTCGTAGACCTTGCCGCTCGTCACGTAGGTGCCCGTGCCGAGCATGAGCACGAGCGCGTCGAAACTGCCGTAGACGGGGGCGAGCTGGGTCTTCGACACCGGCCCGCGGTAGCTGACGCCGTCGCCGGCGCGCTCCTCGAACAGGGCGACCCACCGCGGGTTCGGGGCGCCGGCGTGGCCGAGGTGCCCCCAGAACTCGAGCGTCGACGCGGCGACCAGCGGGTCGCGCTCGCGCGCGAGGCGCCACCCGTCGAGCAGGTTCGGCAACGGCACCTGCGCGCTCATCGTTCCGATGTAGCCGAGCGTGAGCCCCGCATCCCGGCCCGGGCGCACCGCGTCGGCGAAGCCGGCCAGCTCGGCGTCGAAGCCGTTCGCGACGACGTGCATGCGCTCGGCCTGAGCGGGGTAGACCACCTGGTGCCATGCGCGGATCGGCTCGTTGACGAACCAGACCTCGGCCGCGCTCTCGATGAGCCGGTGCTCCCAGCGGTCGACGGCGCTGCCCGGCGCGCTCAGACGGCGACCGCTGAACACGTCGAGCTGCCAGGCGTCGCGGTAGTCCATGACGTAGGGCACTCGCGCGGCCTCGTGCAGCGCGAACGCCGCCGCGAAGTCGACGTGCGGGTTGGCCGTCGCGATCGTCAGGTCGACCGGGTTCTCGGCGTGGATGCGCAGCGCCTCCTGCTCGATGACCGGCCGCCACGGCCCGTAGACCTTCTCGGGGAACGCGCCGCGGTCGCGCCAGATCTTCCACACGTTCCACAGCTCAGGAAAGCGGGCGCGCCAGCGCGACCAGCGGCCGAGATCGACCTGGTAGGCGGGCACGTCGAACGGCACGCGCACGATCCGGATGCGCTCGTCGATCGCGGCCTCGAGCTCGAGGTCGCCGCCCGTCGTGTGCAGGAAGGTCTCGCGCTCGACCGTCAGCACGGTCACGCGCCAGCCGGCGCGCGCGAAGGCGTTGGGCGTCGCGAGAGCCCGATACACGCCGCCGCCGCGGCCCGGCGGGTAGCCCCACGCGACGTACAGCAGGTGGGGGACGGTGTCGGCCACGACGGGGTCTCCTTCGGCGGGCGGGCGGGCGGCGAGGCGGGCGGGCGGCTCGGGACGGGCGGGCAACGAGGCAGGCGGCGCGGGGTGAGCCGGGCCGCCGTCCAGTCTCCCACGGGCGGCCCCGGCCGTAGGATGCACGGGTGCCCCGCATCCTGTGCATCTCGCTGTCGCCGATCGAGCGCGACGCGCGGGTGCTGCGGCAGGTGGGCGTGCTCGCGCAGCTGGGCTCGGTGACGACGGTCGGCTACGGCGGGCATCCCGAGGGGGCGACCGAGCACATCGCCGTGCCGCGCGAGTTGCCCTCGCTGCCGCAGACCGTCGGCGGCGTGGCGACGCTGGCGCTGCGGCAGTGGCGCCGAGCCGAGCTCGCGGCGCCGGCGATCAGATTCGCGCTGGATGCCCTGCGCGGGCAGCGCTTCGATCTGGTCGTGGCGAACGACGCTCGGGTGCTCGCGCTCGCCCACGCCGTCGCGGGCGGCGCGCCCGTCTGGGCCGACCTGCACGAGTGGGCGCCCGAAGAGCGCACGCACGTGCTGAGCTGGCGGCTGCTCGTGGCGCCGCTCATGCGCCACCTGTGCGCGCGGTACCTGCCGCTCAGTGCGGCGACCAGCACGGTGTGCCAGTCGATCGCCGAGCTCTACGAGCGCGACTTCGGGATGCGCCCGGCGGTGGTGCGCAACTCGAACCCGTGGCAGCCGCTCGAGCCGACGCCGGTGGCCGACGACGCGGTGCGCCTGGTGCACAGCGGCGCGGCGGTGCACGGCCGCAGCCTCGAGACGATGATCGACGCGGTGCGCGCGCTCGACGACCGCGTCACGCTCGACCTCTTCCTCGTGCCGGGCGGCGACGGCGGCGCCTACCAGCGCAGCCTCGAGCAGCGCGCAGCCGGGTGCGAGCGCATCCGGTTCCGCGCGCCGGTCGCGCCGGCCGCCCTGCCCGCGACGCTCAACGGCTACGACGTCGGCGTCTTCGTGATCCCGCCCACGCACACCAACGCGCGCCTGACGCTGCCCAACAAGTTCTTCGATTTCGTGCAGGCCCGCCTCGGCATCGTCGTCGGGCCGACCATCGAGATGCAGCGGCTCGTTGAGCAGCACGGTCTGGGCGTGGTCGCCGACGGCTTCGCGGTCGACGACGTCGTGCGCGCCCTCGGTTCGCTGACGCCGGATGCGGTGCGCACGTTCAAGTCGGCCAGCGCCGCGGCGGCGCGCGAGCTGAGCTTCGAGACCGACGCCGCGGTGATCCGCGAGCTCGTCGCCCCGCTGCTGGCGGGCCGCGCGTGAGCGCGGTCGCGCGGCTGCGGGCCGCCGGGCAGCGCGCCGCCGGTGCCCTCGCGCGCGCCGTGCCGCCGCGCCTGCTCGCCCGCGTCGTCCCGGCCGGGCAGCGCTTCGACCCGAGCGCCCCGCCGCCGGCCGTGCAGCTGCCCGACACGGCGGTGCGCCTGCTCGTCGCCCCCGTGAACTCCGCGGGGCAGGGCTACGCCTGGGCGCGGGCGGCCGAGCGGCTGCCCGGCGTGGGAGCGCGAGCGATGGCCGTGCGCAGCGTGCGCGACTTCGGGTTCGCGACCGACCAGCTCGTTCCGCTGGGCGACTACCGCTGGTCGCGCGCGTGGCAGCGGGCGCAGCGGCAGGCGGTGCTCGCCGACGCCACGCACGTGCTGCTCGAGTCGGCCAAGCCCCTGTTCGGCGACGCTTTCGGGCGCGGCGTGCGGGGTGAGATCGAGGCGCTGCGCGCGGCGGGCATCCGGGTGGCCCTCGCCTGGCACGGCAGCGACGTGCGCGACCCGGCCGCCCACCGCGCCCGCGAGCGCCACTCGCCCTATGCCGACGGCCTGTGGGCGCTCACGCCTGCGCTGCAGGTGCGCGCAGATCGTGCGCGCGCCCTCATCGAGGCGGCCGGATGCCCGCTCTTCGTCTCGACGCCCGACCTGCTGCTCGACGTTCCCGAGGCCGTGTGGCTGCCCGTCGTCGTCGAGCCCGAGCGCTGGCGCACCGACGCCGCGCCGCTCGCCCACGGCGGGCGCCCGATCGTCGCGCACGCCCCCAGCACCGCGATCGTCAAGGGCACCGACCTCATTGACGGCACGCTGCGCGCGCTCGAGGCCGAGGGGCTCATCGAGTACCGCCGCATCGAGGGCGTGAGCAGCGCGCAGATGCCCGCCGCCTACGGTGCCGCCGACATCGTGCTCGACCAGTTCCGTATCGGGTCGTACGGCGTGGCCGCGTGCGAGGCGATGGCGGCGGGGCGCATCGTGGTGTCGCACGTGGCTGCCGTCGTGCGCGACCGCGTGCAGGCCGACACCGGCCTCGCGGTGCCGATCGTGCAGGCCGAGGCCGACGAGCTCGAGGCGGTGCTGCGCGGGCTGCTCGCCGACCCGAGCGCCGCCCTCGCGACGGCGGCCACCGGCCCGGCGTTCGTCGCGGCAGTGCACGATGGCGCGCTCTCCGCGCGGCAGCTCGCCCCCTGGCTGGAGGAGCACCGATGACCCGCACCCTGCCCCAACGGCTCGTCGACGCCCTGCCCGATGCGATCGGCGGGCGGCTGCGGGCGCCGCGCTACCGCTACACGACGGCCGAGATCCCGCCGCCGGCGCCGCGGCTCGACGCCGAGGTGCGCCTCTACATCGGGCCCGTCAACTTCGCCGGCCAGGGCCACGCCTGGGCCCGCGCCGCCGAGCGTCTGCCGGGGGTGGCGGCGCACGCCAGCCAGTTCCGCGCGCCGGGCATGCCGATCTTCCCGGCCGACACCGTCGTGCCCGTCAACGTCTACCGCTTCTCGCGGCGCTGGCAGCGGCGCGAGTTCGAGGCCGTGGCGCGCCACTACACGCACGTGCTGCTCGAGGCGGCGCGGCCGCTGTTCGGGCCGCTCTTCGACGACGACCCGATCGCCGAGGTGGCGGCGCTGCGCGAGCGGGGCATCCAGGTGGGGCTCATCAGCCACGGCAGCGACCTGCGCGACCCCGACCGCCACCGGGCGATCGACGAGTGGTCGCCCTTCGCCGACGGGCAGTGGGATCGCGAGCCCGAGTACCGCCGCCAGACCGCTCTGCACCGCGCGCTGCTGCGGGCCACGGATGCTCCGCTCTTCGTGAGCACGCCCGAGCTGCTGCTCGACTGGAGCCCGTCGACCCTGCTGCCGATCATCGTCGAGCAGCAGCGGTGGGCCACCGACGCGCCCGTGCTCGCGGGCCCGGTGCCGCGCGTCGTGCACGTGCCCTCGAGCGCGTACGTGAAGGGCACGCCGCTCATCGAGCCGACCATGCGCGCGCTGCACGACGAGGGGCTCGTCGACTACCGGCAGGTGCAGGGCGTGCCGTTCGCCGAGATGCCCGCCCTCATCGCAGCGAGCGACATCGTGCTCGAGCAGTTCCGCACGGGCACCTACAGCGTCGCGGCGGTCGAGGCGCTCGCCGCCGGGCGCCTCGTCGTCGTGCACCTGCACGAGCAGGTGCGCCAGGCGGTGCGGGATGCCTCGGGCCTCGAGATCCCCATCGTGTCGGCCACCCCGGCCACCCTCGAGGGCGTGCTGCGCGACATCGTCGCGCGGCCCGATCACTACCGCGCGCTCGCGGCCCAGGGGCCCGCGTTCGCGGCCGCCGTGCACGACGGCCGCCTGAGCGCGGCGGCGCTCGCCGAGTTTCTCGGCCGCGCCTGAGGCCCTGAGCGCTCCGGCGATCCGTCGCGGCCCACGGTCGCAATCCGAATAGGCCGGGCATGCCGAAACACCCTCAGGCGGTGGTTGAGGGTTACGCTGAAATGAGGGCGTGCGCGCACGCGTGCGCCCATGGGGGGTTTCGACATCATGACTGACAGCACCGACACGGCTCGATGGGTGCAGCGCGCGAGCGCTGCCATCGCCGCGCTCGTCGTCGTCATCGGGCTCGGCGTGGCCGGTCCGGCCGCAGCGCAGGAGGCCCCCGCGCCCGAACCCACCTCGAACCCGCGCGAAACCGTGCAGGTCGACCAGACGCTCGACCCCGCCCGTGTCTCCAGCGGCCTGGGTGTCGAGGAGGCCGCGGTCGCCGCCAACTTCAACCCCGGCTACCTCATCAGCGACTACGCCTTCTTCAACCGCACGGCGATGAGCGAGGCCGAGATCCAGGCCTTCCTCGAGAGCAAGAGCGGCACCTGCCAGAACACGCGCTGCCTCGACATCCTGCGGCAGGACAGCGTCGACTGGGCCGCCACCCCGCGCTGCGACGCCTACACGGGCGGCACGAACGAGCTGATCTCGCGCATCATCTACAAGGTGCAGATCGCCTGCGGCGTGAGCGCCAAGGTGCTGCTCGTCACCCTGCAGAAAGAGCAGGGGCTCGTCACGAGCACCGCGCCGACCGAGCGGGCCGTCAACTACGCCCTCGGCTACGGATGCCCCGACACGGCTCCGTGCGATCCCGCGGTCGCCGGCATCAGCCAGCAGCTGTACCGGGCGGCCGCGCAGTTCCAGCGCTACCGCCTGAGCCCGTCGAGCTACAACTTCCAGGTCGGCGTCGAGAACATCCAGTACCACCCCAACACCGCGTGCGGCACGAAGCGCGTCACGATCGTCAACCAGGCCACGGCCGGCCTGTACAACTACACGCCGTACACGCCGAACGCGGCCGCGCTCAACAACCTGTACGGGCTCGGGGATTCGTGCTCGAGCTACGGCAACCGCAACTTCTGGCGGCTCTACACCGACTGGTTCGGCAGCCCCACCACCCTGGTGCCGAGCGGGGTCGAGACCGAGCGGCTCGCGGGCAGCGACCGCTGGGCGACGGCGGCGCGCATCTCGAGCGAGACGTACCCGAGCGGAGCATCCACCGTCTACATCGCGGTCGGCACGAACTTCGCCGACGGTCTCGCGGCTGCTCCCGCGGCGGCGATCGCCGGGGCGCCGCTGCTGCTCGTGAGCACGAGCACGGTTCCGACAGCGACGGCGACCGAGCTGCAGCGCCTCAACCCGACCACCATCCGCATCGTCGGCGGCACGGGTGTCGTCAGCGAGACCGTGCGCGCCCGCCTGCAGGCCCTCGTGCCGGGGGCGGAGATCTCGCGCTACGCGGGGGCGAACCGCTACGCGACGGCCGAGGCCATCGCCACCGGTGCCTTCCCCGAGGGGGCGACCACGGTCTTCGTCGCGACCGGCGCCGGGTTCGCCGACGCCCTCGCCGCGAGCGCTGCGGCCGGCTCGCTCGGCTCGCCGGTGCTGCTCGTGCCCCCGGGCGCGACGGCGGTTCCGCCGTCCACGGCGGCCCTGATCGAGACGCTCGGGGCGACCCGCGTCATCATCGCGGGCGGCACGGGCGTCGTGAGCGCGGGCGTCGCGACGTCGGCCGCGGGCATCCCGGGCGTCATCGAGGTCGTTCGCCTCGGCGGGGCAGACCGCTACGCGACCGCGGCGGCGATCAACGACTTCGCCTTCCCGACGGCCGAGCTCGGCTTCATCGCGAGCGGCCGCGACTTCCCTGACGCACTCGCCTCGGCCGCGGCAGCCGGGGCGCTCGATGCGCCGCTGCACCTGTCGAACGGCGTGTGCACCTACACCCCCTCTCTGCAGCACCTCGTCGACACCGGCGTCAGCCGCGTGGCGTTCGCGGGCGGCTCGGGCGTTCTGCGCTCGACCGTCACCGAGTTCTTGACCTGCGGCTGACGTCGAAGGAGACGCTCATGCGCACCACCCGCCCCGCCTCCGCCGTCGCGCTGATCGCGCTCGCGGCCCTGCTGGCGGGGCCGGTGACGGCAGCATCCGCGTCGCCGGCGGTTCCGGATGCGCGCGCGAGCGCCCGCCCGGTCGAGCCGCGCGATCCGCTCGTGCCGATGGTCGACGTGCGCGTCGCCGACTTCGCGGCCGAGGCCGAGACCCTGCCGCCGCAGCTCGAGCAGGCGCTCGCGCGCGACGCGGGCCTGTCGGGCGCGGAGTGGCTGGCTCAGGCCGAGGCGAGCGCCGTCGGCGTCGAGGTGGTGGATGCCCTGCGCGACCACATCGACGTGCGCGCCGCGCGGCTCGACGGTCTCGAGCTCGTTGTCACCGTCGGCACCGCGGCCGAGGCGGCCGTGGTCGAGAGCGTCGGAGCCCGCGCCGAGATCGGCCCGGCGGCCGACCGCTTGAGCCTGATCGAGGGGCTAGAGCCCGCAGCCGACCTGCGCGGCGGCATGCCGTACTACTTCCCGAAGACGGTGCCTAACCCCTTGTTTGGAAACCCGGACTACCCAAGCGCGCCGGAGTTCATCGTCAATACCTATCGTTGCTCGATCGGCTTCGTCGGGTTCAATGTGGTCACCGAGCAGACCCAGATCATGTCGGCTGGTCACTGTAGGGGCGACACTGGCTCGGCACGCACCGCGCAGAACATCAGCCGACCGACGATCTCGGGCGGAGGTGTCGGGCCGTCAATCGGCCCTATAGGCAACGCTGGCCTCCACATCACCCACAACTATCCGAACCCCGGCTACTTCGAAGACGAGGCCGAGACGATCCCGGTCCAGACGTTCTATGACCTCGGGATGACACCGGTGTCTGGTTTGGGATGGACCCCGAAGCCCGAGGTCGTCACCTGGGGCGGGAGTTCATCGGGCGCCCCGCTTTCGTCGGCCCCACTCGTCATTCGTGACGCAGGCCCTGCTCTTGACGGTGCAACGATCTGCAAATCGGGTTCCACTTCCGGCTGGACCTGCGGCCCGATACCCGTCGACAATCCGCTCACGGTCACTGTGGACGAAGGTGGTGCCGATCGAATCGCATACATCGGCGGCGGGCCCGGCTCCTGCTCACTTCCGGCGCCCGGCGACTATTGCGTCGGGAGCATTGTGGCGAACATCTGCGTCCGATCGGGAGATAGCGGCGGCGCAGCTGTCGTGGGAACGCGTGCGGTAGGAATCGTTTCCGCAGCATCCAACGCAGGGTTGGGAACCTGCGCTGTCAGCGGCAACGTAGGTGTTTTCTCCACGCTTTACTCGATCAACCCCGCCTTCGAGCAGGTCGCGAAGGTTTTCCCCGACTGGGAGCCGCTGATCGGGTTCGACTCCCAGCTCACGAACGCGAACCCGCGTATCCCGCTCTCGACGACGTCGCTTCCTGCTCAGGTGATCGGCGGTAGCTCTCGACACTCGGTCGAAGCGTCGATCGACGGCGGAACACCCCAGAGCGTCACAGTGTCCGCGAATGGCGCTTGGGGGATGGACATCTCGGGTTTGACGGGCACCCACACATACTCGGCCACCGCGAGCTGGGGCTCGCAGACGCAGGCCACCCCCTCGACCGGTGAGTTTCTGCGCGCCGATGCCGTGAGGCTCTTCGGGTCGAATCGCTACCAGACTGCGATCGAGATCTCTCAGTACACCTTCGGGTGCGGGGCGAACTACCCGTCGGCGAGCACCTGCTCTCCCGGCGAGGTTCCGGTGGTGTACATCGCCAACGGCGGCAACTTCCCCGACGCGCTGAGCGCCGGCCCGGCGGCCACACTCGAAGGCGGGCCTCTACTGCTCACCAACGGCGTCTCGATCGACACCGACGTCGCTGCCGAACTCGACCGTCTGAACCCCACCACCATCGTGATCGTCGGCGGAACCGGAGCGGTGTCGCCCGGGGTGCAGACGGCTCTGCAGGCCTTCACGGAGAGCGGCATGACCGAGTCGGTCGTACGGCTCGGGGGTGCATCCCGCTACGAGACGTCACGCAGGATCGCGGAACGCCTGCTCGACCAGAACCTTGTAGACCCGGGCACCGAGCTGTGGGTCGCGACAGGCAGCAACTACCCCGACGCTCTTTCGGCGGGGGCCGCTGCAGCGGCCGCCGGTGTTCCGATTCTGCTCGTCAACGGCGCCGCCAGCGGCCTCGATGCGGACACCTCGACGTTCATCGGCACCACCCTCGACGCGAGTCGGGTGTACATCGCCGGAGGAACGGGAGTTGTGAGCTCGGGCATCCAGTCAGCGTTGGCAGGGCTCGTCGGCGGGTCGAGCAACGTGACCCGTGCGGGCGGACCCGACCGGTTCGCCACCTCGTTGCTGATCAATCAACTGGCCTACCCGTCAGCTGGCCCCGATGCACCCGAGGCCCTGCTGACGTACGGATACAACTTTCCGGATGCCCTTGCCGGTGGCGTGCTGGCCGGAACCGTCGGAGCGCCGCTCTACATAACCCAGACCGCGTGTGTCAGTTCGGGCATCGTCGACCACATCTTCGACGTGAGCCCCTCAGTCATCACCGTGTTCGGCGGCACCGCCATCGTCAGCAACAACGCTCGCGACCTGAAGACGTGCTAGCCAGCTGACGTACCATGGCGGCGACGTGCCGATCGGAACGCTGCGGGCCATCGAGAGAGACAGTGCGCCCGAGCTCGGAGAGAGGTGGTTGCGATGACGACGTGGATCGTCGACGTCGAGCAGGAGGGGGCGCAGTGGCTCGCCACCGTGCGCGACCTGCCCGGTGCCCACACCTTCGCCGAGACCTTCGAGGCCTTCGACACCGCAGTGCGTGAGGTCATCGCCCTCGTGCTCGACGACCTGGTCGATCCGACGGCGCTCGATGTCGCCTACGCGTTCTCGGTGCCCGCCTAGCGGGGCGTCTCGTCCACAGTCGCGGCTTTGCGCGTGAATAGCACTCGGATTGACACCGGCATCCGCTCACTGTACTTTCATTTGTGACACTTGTGCCATGTGTGACCATTCGCATGCCAAGGGGGAATGGGGCCAGACAATGAAAACTCTCAATCTTGCAGGCGTGCCCGTTGAACAGCTAGACCGCCTGGTTGATGCTGCGGCGGGCATTTCTCCTGAACTTTCAGAAGTGATTGACGAGCTCGTGCGTGCGATTCGCACGGGTTCAGACATAGTCGAGATCGGGCCCAACACGTTCCTGACTCCCAACGAGGCCGCCAAGTTGCTGGGGATGAGCCGAACCCACCTCTACAAGTTGCTCGACCGTGACGAGATTGACCACGTCACCGTCGGTCGCGATCGCCGTATCCCCTTTGCTGCACTTGCCGCCTTCTAAGAGAACCGACGTCGCGATCGCCGCGAACTCGGCGAGCGTTTCTCTCAGCAGCGCACCACGCGCCTCGGCGCGATCGATGAGGTTGCCGGTCTCCTCTGACCGTTGTGCCTGTCGGCTGACGACGCGGCAGAGTCGTACGCCGGAATAGTCCTCAACTGTCGGCACAATAAGCGGGTGAATACCCGACGAGCGCGACCGACAGTACGGCTTCTGGCCGAGTTGTTGCCGACTCGTTGGGCCGATCTCGACGATCTCTCTCCCCTCGCCGACATCGATCACCCCATCATCCGCAAGGCGGCTGAGTCGTTTTCTGACGAGCCCTCCGACGACACACACGAGGGGCGAATCAAAAGCGTCCAGCGACACACGTTTCTTGAAGTGAAGGTCGGCCAGTGGCGGGGAGCCGTGTGGATCGACCCGGCTGACGGTTCGTGCTGGTTGGTTGGTGCCGGCCTCGCCAAGGGAGGCCACAAAGACAAAGACGACTTCTACGAGGTTGCGAAGCGGCTGGACGCAACGGGTGCCATCGACGACTGGTTGCCAAACCAGGTTGACCAGCTGCAGAAGCGGCGAGAGCGCGCTGCTGCTGTGCTGGCGGACTGGGAACTCGAGCTCCAACGCGCTGTCGAACGGGCGCTCGGCGATGTGGCAGTCGGCGGCGACG
The DNA here is from genome assembly GCA_027490915.1 of Microbacteriaceae bacterium. Taxonomy (GTDB): domain Bacteria; phylum Actinomycetota; class Actinomycetes; order Actinomycetales; family Microbacteriaceae; genus Microcella. The sequence goes on along the minus strand of JAIXXG010000066.1, from coordinate 5,979 downwards.
TGAGAATCGCGGTGCCGCACCCAATCGCTGGGGAAGAAGACGTCGCCACGGTGGCGATTACCGTGGCACGGCAGCCTGCCGACGACTATCCCTTCGACGAGATCGTCGTTGAATTCGAGTACGCGCCGAAGCACCGCGGGTCAGACCTGGCGTGGGCTGCGACGACGCGATTGCTCATCGCGATCAACCCTCCTGAGACGGCGTGGGATCGCTATGGAGACACCTTCTCGACTATCGAGGAGCCGGGCAGAATCGTCACACGGCTCACTGAGTTGCGCTCCGCAAACGAGCGGGGCGAGCTGCTCTCGTCGATCGAGAACGGGCACGCTCACTACACGCATCGGCGCAACCTCACGGCGGCCACCGTCCACGGGCAGGCGGTGCGTTCGATGTGCGGCGTCTACTTCGTGCCGAGTCACGATCACAGTGCTCTGCCCACGTGCCCAACGTGCGAGACCAGGTTCGCTCAACTACCGCTATGACGGCGCTCGACGTCGCCTACGCGTTCTCGGTGCCCGCCTAGACTGGCCGGGTGCGCGTTCTCGTCACCGGGGGTTCCGGCTACATCGGGGCGCACGTCTGCCGGCTGCTCGCGCAGCGCGGCGATGAGCCGGTCATCGTCGACGACTTCGTCTTCGGCCTGCGGCACCGCATCGACGGGATGCCCGCCCACGAGCTCGACCTCGCCGAGCCCGGCGCCGCGGGTGCGCTCGCCGCGCTGATGCGGGCCGAGCGGGTCGGTGCGGTCATCCATCTCGCCGCGCGCAAGCAGGTCGGCGAATCGGTCGCTCGTCCGCTCTGGTACCACCAGCAGAACGGCGCGAGCCTCACGGCGGTGCTCGAGGCGATGGTCGAGACCGGCGTGCGCGATCTGGTGTTCTCGAGCTCGGCGGCCGTCTACGGCGACGCCTCGGGCGTGGTGACGGAGGACGCGCCGACCGTGCCCGTGAACCCCTACGGCGAGTCGAAGCTCGCGGGCGAGTGGCTCGCGGCCGACGTCGCGCGTGCGCAGGGGCTGCGGGTGACGAGCCTGCGCTACTTCAACGTGGCCGGTGCCGGCTGGCCCGACCTCGCCGACACGGCCGTGCTCAACCTCGTGCCGATGGTGCTCGAGGCGATCGACGCGGGGCGGGCGCCCGAGGTCTTCGGCGACGATTACGCGACGGCCGACGGCACGTGCGTGCGCGACTTCGTGCACGTGCGCGACCTCGCCGACGCGCACCTGGCCGCGCTCGACGCGCTGCCCGGGCAGCCCGAGCCGCACCGCGTCTACAACGTCGGCACGGGCGTCGGGGCGAGCGTGCGCGAGGTGGTCGAGGGCATCCGTCGCCGTGTTCCGGATGCTCCCGCCGCCGTCACCCGCCCCCGCCGGCCCGGCGACCCGGCCGCGGTGGTCGCCGACGTCAGCCGCATCGCGCGCGAGCTCGGCTGGCGCGCGCGCCACGGGCTCGACGACATCCTCGACTCGGTGCTCGACGCCCGCCAGAAATAGCCCTTGACCTGCTGAGCAGGTGTCGGGTTATCGTGAGCCTGACGCGATGATTTCTCGCGCTCGCCTTCCTTGCCCGAAAAGGTTGTCATGACGCGCACGTCCGCTTTCCGCTCTCGTCTCTCCCGCCTGATCGCCGGTGTCACCGCGGGCGTCGTCGCCGTGGCCGCCAGCGTGCTCGGCACGGCGCTGCCCGCGAGCGCCGACGCTCCGATCTCGATCAGCGGCACCGTGATCAGCTCGTTCGACGATCAGCCGATCGCCGGCGTGCGGGTCGAGCTGTACGTCTTCGAGGGAGGGGGCTACGCGGGCGTCGGCTCGGTCACCACCGACGAGAACGGCGTGTACACGGCCTTCACCCTCTCGCCGGGCCAGTACACCTTCGGCTTCTTCGATGACAGCGGCGCGCACCTGTCGACCTATCTCGGGCAGTCGAACACGCTGAATCAGGCGACGCTGGTGACGGTCGACATCGGTGAGACGGTGACGGGTGTCGACCAGGTGCTGCAGCGGGCAGGCTCGATCAGCGGCACGGTGACCGACTCGGTCACCGGAGAGCCGATCGAGGGCGTCCAGGTGAGCAGCGAGTACTTCGATGAGTTCGCCGGCTGGGTCGGCTCCGACGTGACAGGGCCTGACGGGACCTACCGGCTCGACGGGCTCAAGCCCGGTGACAGCTGGACCGTCTACTTCGACGGCGCGGGCACCGGCTACGCGTCCGAGTACTACGACGATCAGCGCACGAGCTTCGGGGCCGAGCAGCTCACCGTGAGCGCGGCCCAAGACACCGCGGGCATCGATGCGGCTCTGGATGCGGCCGTCTTCATCGGCGGAACCGTCGAGCTCGCCGCCACCCCCGGAGTCGGCGTCGAGGGCGCCGAGATCTGGCTCTTCAACGAGTTCGGCATGCAGTACACGGCGCAGTCCGATGCCGACGGCGTCTACTCGTTCGGCGGCCTGCCGCCGGGGTCGTACACGGCGCGTGCCGCGTTCAGCGGGGCCGTGTCCGAGTGGTGGAACAACCAGTACGACTCGAACGAGGCCGACCCGATCGTGCTGACCGCGGGGCAGGTGCTCGACGATCTCGACTTCTCGCTGAGCGCGGGCGGCACCATCACGGGTGTCGTCACCGGTCCGTCAGGAGAGCCGCTCGAGGGTGTCGTCGTCGACGCCTCGCCCAACATCGGCGCGGAGGCGCTGTCGACCGTCACCGACGCCTCGGGCGCCTACACGCTGACCGGCGTCGCGCCGGTTCCGTACTTCGTGCAGTTCACCCCGCCCGCGAGCGAGAACCTGCGCACCCAGTTCTACCCCGGCGTCGACATGATGAGCGAAGCGACCATCGTCAACGGTCTGCTCGACGGCGAGGTCTCGGACATCTCCGTGCAGTTGCCGGCGGGCGCGATCATCTCGGGAACGGTCACCGCCGAGGAGTCCGGCGACCCGATCGAAGGCATCCAGGTGATCGTCTCCTCCGACACGCTCGCCCTCACCCGCTTCACGCAGACCGACAGCGCGGGCAACTGGACGATCCGCGGACTCGCCGCGGGCGATGACTGGCTGGTCAGCTACACCGACGTCTCCAGCGTCTACCTCGAGGAGTTCTACGACGACGCCCCCGACCGCTTCACCGCGGAGCCGCTCACGCTCACCACCGGTGTCGAGCTCGGCGGAATCTCCGCCGCGCTCACGCGGGCCGCTCAGCTGTCGGGCCGCGTCGTCGACACCGAGGGCAACCCCGTCGCGTCGGCGGAGGTCTGGCTGGCGCCCGGGGGCGAGCTGCGCGACCTGGAGCGCGCGACCACCGACGACGCGGGCGAGTTCCGGTTCTTCACGCTGCGTCCTGGCGAGTACCGGCTGCTGGCCGGAGGGCTCGGCTCGTACGAGCCCGAGTACCGGGCGGAGTGGTTCGACAGCGCCTACGACCCCGCCGACAGCTCGGCGTTCACCCTCGCGGCGGGCGAGCAGCGCACCGGATTCGACATCGAGGTCGAGCCTGTCGTCGACCCCGAGCTTCCGGGAACCGCGACCATCGAGGTCGCGGCGAGCGACCCCGATGACGTGCGTGTCACCTTCGGGCTGCCCGACGACGGAGCGACGCCCTACGGCGTGGTCGCGACCGTCAACGTCGGCTTCGACGGCGACGGCGCGACCCTCGGGGCGTTCGACGACCTGGAGTACCGCTTCGCCGAGGAGTGGGACGACTTCGACGGTCACGCGCTCATCTCTGCGCAGGCGTTCGGCGCCGACGGCTCCGGCCCCGCGGTGCGCACCCTCGTCGAGGTCGGTGACGGCCCCGACTACCGCGTGCGGCCCGTCGTGACCGTCGACTCCGCCGACGGGTCCTCCGCCGAGGTGTCGTGGAGCATCCCGGCCCGCGGCGCGGGCATCGAGTACTGGGTGTGGGACGTCTACACGGTCGACCGGGCCGGCGAGCCCTACGTGCAGTCGGGGTTCGCGCCCGCCGACTCGCCGTTCGCCCACGATGAGCTCATCGCGGGTCTCGAGCCCGGCACCGAGTACGAGCTCTTCGTCATCGGCATGTCGGAGCGCGGCGAGAACACCTACTGGGGGCGCACCTCGCTGACCACCACGGCGGGCCCCGCGGTGCCGGGGCTCACGGCCTCGCCGACGCCCACCATCGCGGGCGGCCCCCGCATCGGCGGAACCCTCACCGCGACGACCGGCACGTGGGCCCCCGGCCCGGTCGCGCTGCAGGTGCAGTGGCTGCGCGACGGCGCGCCGATCCCGGGCGCAACCGCCCTCACGTATCGGCCCGTCGCGGACGACCTCGGGCGCACGCTGAGCGTGCGGGTCACCGGCTCGAAGGCGGGCTACCTCACGCAGTCGCGCACCTCGGTGCCGACCCGCCCGGTCATCGACCTCGCGACCGCGACACCCGAGCGTCTCGCGGGCGATGATCGCTATGCGACCGCAGCGGCGATCTCCGCGGAGTTCGCGCCGGGGGTGCCGGTCGTCTACCTGGCGACCGGGCGTGGCTTCCCCGACGCGCTCTCGGCCGCGGCCGCGGCGGCGAGCCTCGGCGGCCCGCTGCTGATCACCGAGCCCACGAGCATCCCGCCGGTGATCGCGGCCGAACTCGAACGGCTCGACCCCGCTCGGGTCGTGCTCGTCGGCGGCACCGCTGTCGTGTCGACCGCGGTCGAGCAGGCCGTGCGCGACCTGCTGTCCGGCGCCGACGTGGTGCGCAACGAGGGCGCCGACCGGTATGCCACCTCGCGGGCGATCGCGCGCTCGGCGTTCGCGCCCGGCGATGCACGCATCGCGTACATCGCCACCGGGCGCAACTTCCCCGACGCGCTCGCGGCCTCGGCTGCCGCCGGTGCCGACGGGGCCCCGGTCATCCTGGTGAACGGCGCCGCCGGATCGCTCGACAGCGCGACCCGCGAGCTGCTTGTCGAGCTCGATGTGCAGCGGGTGTTCATCGCCGGAGGCACCGGAGTCGTCTCGCCGGGCATCGAGAGCGGGCTGCGAGCCCTGCTCGGCACCGACGACGTGCGGCGCCTCGCCGGGGCCGATCGCTACCTCACCGCCGTGGCCATCAACAATGCGCGCTTCGGCGTCGAGCCCACCGTCTACCTCGCGACGGGCCTCGACTTCCCCGACGCGCTCGCCGGTGCCGCGCTCGCCGGCAGCACCGGATCGCCGCTCTATGTCGTGCCCGGGACCTGCGTTCCGCGCGCGGTGCTCGACGGCATGGCGCGGCACAGCGTGCAGCGGTTCGTGAAGTTCGGCGGTGCCGGAGTGCTCACCGCCGGGGTCGAGCAGCTGCAGCCCTGCTCGTAGCGGGTGCGGCCGCTTCGGCTCAGTCGAAGCGGCCGCGCCACGAGCCCGAGCGGGCCGCGGCGAACGCCGAGGTGACGAACAGCAGCAGGCCGCCCTCGAACAGCAGGTAGCTCTCGGTCATGCTCACCGTCGCGAGCAGCACGAGCGTCAGCGCCGGCCAGACGTAGACCGTGCTGCGGCGCTCGGAGGCCACGAGCCAGGCCCGCACGAAGGCGAGCCCGAGCGCGACGAGCAGCACGATGATGCCCGCGAGCCCCAGCTGCAGCCACACGTCGGCGTAGGCGTTGAGGGCCGAGTCGGGCTGGGCCCCGCTCGCGGTGCGCACGCTCGAGAAGGGGTAGACCTCGGTGGGCCAGACACCCGCCCACCCCCAGCCGAGCACGGGCCGCAGGGCGACGAGGTCGCCGACCTCCGACCAGACGCTCGTGCGCTCGGCGACATCGGCGGCAGCATCCACGAACCCGACGAGCGGGCCGCGGAAGAACCAGGCGAGCACGCCGAAGACGACGGCCGAGATCAGCAGCACCGACTGGGTCGCGCGTCGCGCGATCACCTGCTGCCGCCGGATCACGACGAGCGCGAGGCCGGCGATGAGCACGGCCGCGAGCACGAGCAGGGCGACAGGAGACCGGGCGAAGATGATCGTCGCCCCCGCGAGCGCCAGCGAGTAGGCCGTGAGGCCG
>JAIXXG010000091.1 GCA_027490915.1 Microbacteriaceae bacterium | reverse complement strand
GGGCACCGACCCCGCGAACGGCTTCGGTCTCGGGCTCGACGCCTCGGAGCGCTCGTACATCATCGGCGCCTACCTCGTGGCCATGATCATCGGCGCCCTGCTCTTCCCACTCGTGTCGCGGCGCACCACGCCCCGCATCGCGCTCATCTCGGCCACCGTGCTCGTGGCGATCGGCTACCTCGCCTTCCTCGTCAACAACGCGACGGTCGTCGGCGTGACGCTCAACATGGTCGTGGCCGGCATCGGCTCGGGGGCGCTCGTCGCCGCGCTGCCGGCCGCCGCGGCCGCGGCCGCTCCGCTCGGGCAGACCGGCATCGCCACCGGGCTCACCAACACCACGAAGACCATCGGCGGCGCCTTCGCGAGCGCGATCTTCGCCGTCGTGCTCGCGATGTCGGCGGGGCAGCTCGTCACCGAGACGGCGTCGAGCCTGGCCGGGTACCTCGCGGTGTTCGCGATCTGCGGCGGCTCGGCTGTCGTCGCGGCGCTCGCGCTGCTCGTCGTGCCGAAGCTCGCCTTCGCCGACACCGCCCCCGAGCTGGATGCGGAGCCGACGCCGAGCGCGCAGCCCTAGCCGCCCGGCCCCGGGTCGGCCGCCCCGCGACCTGCGGGCTTCTCAGTCGCGCACGCGCAGCGGCTCGCGCACGAGCTTGTGCTGCGCCGCCTGCGCCACCGGACGCACGGTCAGCTCGTCGATGTTGACGTGCGCCGGAGCCTCGAGCGCGTGCACGACGAGCGCCGCGATGTCCTCCGCGAGCAGCGGGTGCTCGACGCCCTCGTAGAGCGCGTCGACCTTGGCCGTGTCGCCGCCGAAGCGGTTGAGGGCGAACTCGTCGGTCTTGACCATGCCCGGCGCCACCTGCATCACGCGGATCGGCTCGCCCGCGAGCTCGAGACGGAGGGCGTTCATCATGCCGCGCAGGGCGAACTTGGCCGCGTTGTAGCCACCACCCGACTCGTACGAGATCTGGCCCGCGGTGGAGGTGATGGCGAGGATGTCGGCCACGCCGCGCTCGCGCGCCCCAGCTCGAAGGGCGGGCATCAGGGCGGCGATCGACCGCTGCGCGCTGAGCACGTTGATGTCGAACATGCGCATCCAGTCGCGCGCGTCGGCCGTGGCGACCGGGTCGGTGCCGATCGCCCCGCCCGCCGCGGCGACGAGGGCGTGCACGGGGCCGTCGGCCTCGATGTGCGTGCGGAGGGCATCCACCGCCGCCTGGTCGGTGAGGTCGGCGACGAACGGCTCGCACCCGGTCTCGGCGGCGAGCGCCTGCAGCCGCTCGGCCCGGCGGGCGACCGCGATCACGCGCCAGCCGTGCTGCCGCAGCAGCCGCACCGTCGCGGCTCCGATGCCCGAACTGGCCCCCGTCACCACTGCCGTCAGCGTCGTCATGGCTCCACGCTAGCGCCGGGCAGGTTACGGCGTGTGTCGTCGTGCATTGCCGGGCCGCGAGAGCCGGGCGTACCGTTCGAGGCGATCCACCGACCCACGAGGAGACCCCCATGACCGCCAGCTGGAAGTTCGAGACCCTGCAGATCCACGCGGGCGCTCAGCCCGATCCGGTCACGAACGCGCGCGCCACCCCGGTGTACCGCACGACCGCCTACACCTTCAACGACGCGCAGCACGCGAAGAACCTCTTCGCCCTCGCCGAGTTCGGCAACATCTACACCCGCATCCAGAACCCGACGCAGGACGTGGTCGAGCAGCGCATCGCCGCGCTCGAGGGCGGCACCGCCGCGCTGCTGCTGTCGTCGGGCCAGGCCGCCACCACCTACGCCGTGCTCAACATCGCGCAGGCGGGCGACCACATCGTGTCGTCGTCGTCGATCTACGGCGGCACCTACAACCTCTTCACCTACACGCTCGCCAAGCTCGGCATCGAGGTGACCTTCGTCGAGAACCAGGACGACCCCGAGGCCTGGGCCGCCGCCGTTCGCCCCAACACCAAGCTGTTCTTCGGAGAGACGATCGGCAACCCGAAGGTCAACCTGCTCGACATCAGCGCGGTCGCCGAGGTCGCGCACGCGCACGGCCTGCCGCTCATCGTCGACAACACGATCGCCACGCCGTACCTCATCCGCCCGCTCGAGCACGGGGCCGACATCGTCGTGCACTCGGCCACGAAGTTCCTCGGCGGCCACGGCACCGTGCTCGGCGGCGTCATCGTCGACGGCGGAAAGTTCGCGTGGTCGCAGCACGTCGACCGCTTCCCGGGCCTCACCGAGCCCGACCCCTCGTACCACGGTGCGAGCTACACGGGCGTGCTCGGCGACGGCATCGCCTACATCATCAAGGCGCGCGTGCAGCTGCTGCGCGACATCGGCGCCGCGGTCTCGCCCGACAACGCCTGGCAGCTCATCCAGGGCATCGAGACCCTCAGCCTGCGCGTCGAGCGGCACGTGCAGAACGCCCTCGCCGTCGCGCAGTGGCTCGAGGCCCACCCCGACATCGCGAGCGTCAGCTACGCCGGCCTCGCGTCGAGCCCGTGGCACGCCGCGGCCCAGAAGTACGCGCCGCGCGGAGCCGGTGCCGTGCTCTCGTTCGAGCTGAAGGGCGGTGTGGATGCGGGACGCGCGCTCGTCGACTCGGTCGAGCTCTTCAGCCACGTCGCCAACATCGGCGACGTGCGCAGCCTGATCATCCACCCCGCGTCGACGACCCACTCGCAGCTGACTCCCGAGCAGCAGCTCACGAGCGGGGTCACCCCGGGCCTCGTGCGCCTCTCGGTCGGCCTCGAGAACATCGACGACATCATCGCCGACCTCGAGAAGGGGTTCGCGGCCGCGCGCGCGGTGGTCGCCGCCAACGCGGCGCTGTAGCGCGCATCCTTCTCTCTGAGGCTGACCGTCGCCGCGTCGACGACAACCGGGCCCTGGCCGTCGTAACACGGCGAGGGCCCGGTCGTTCGTGCGAGACAATGGGCGCAGCATGGACTGGCAGACGAGCGAAGACACGGTGCCCTCGGCGTTCATCACCGAGGCCAACCGGCGCTCGATGCTGGGCACTCCGCCGACGACGGGCGCCTGGCGCGAGGGCGACGACCCCGGCCATCGGCAGTTCGTGGGGGTGGGCACGATCGCGCTCGAGTCGGGGGCGACGCTCCCCCACGCGCGGCTCGCCTACGAGACGTGGGGCACGCTGAACGACGCCCGCGACAACGCGGTGCTCATCGTGCACGCGCTGACCGGCGACAGTCACGTCGTCGGGCGACCCGGCCCCGGGCATCCCACGGCCGGATGGTGGGGCGGCATCGTCGGGCCCGGTCTCGCGATCGACACCGACCGCTGGTTCGTCATCGCCCCCAACACGCTCGGCGGCTGCCAGGGCTCGACCGGCCCGGCCTCGTTCTCGCCCGACGGCGTCGAATGGGGGTCGCGCTTCCCGTACCTGACGATCCGCGACCAGGTCGCCGCGCAGGTCGGCCTCGCCGACGCGCTCGGCATCGACCGGTTCGCGGCCATCATCGGCGGATCGATGGGCGGCATGCACGCGCTCGAGTGGGCCATCGAGCATCCGCACCGGGTCGAGCGGCTCGGCCTGCTCGCCACCTGCGCGGTGACGAGCGCCGACCAGATCGCCCTCAACTCGGTGCAGCTCGAGGCGATCCGCATGGACCCGCTGTTCCGCGACGGCGACTACTACGACGAGCCGGAGGGGCCCTTCCGCGGCCTCGCCCTCGCGCGGCGCATGGCGCTGCTCAACTACCGGTCGCCCACCGAGCTCAACGAGCGGTTCGAGCGCTCGTGGCAGGGGGTGCTCGACCCGCTCGGCAAGGGCGGGCGCTTCGCGGTCGAGAGCTACCTCGACTTCCACGGCAACAAGTTCACGCGACGCTTCGACGCGGGCAGCTACCTCAGCCTCGTCGAGGCGATGAACGCGCACGACGTCACGCGCGGCCGCGGCACGCTCGCTGAGACGCTCGGGCGGGTGACGGCCCGCTCGCTCGTTCTCGGCATCGACAGCGACCGGCTCTTCCCCGTCGAGCAGCAGCGGGCGATCGCCGCGCACCTGCCCCGCAGCATCCACGGCGATGCGCCGGTCGTGATCTCGTCGCCGTTCGGGCACGACGCCTTCCTCATCGAGAACGACCTCGTCGGGCCGCCGCTCGCCGCGCTGCTGGCCGAATAGCCGACCATGCCGCGCCGCGCCACCATCGCCCCACGCGTGGCCGCCCTGCTCGTCGTCGCCGCGGCGGTGCTGAGCGGATGCTCGCCGACCGCCCCCGCCGACCCCGGCTCGCTCGCCCAGCCCGGGCCGGTCACGGTCACCGACGTCTCGGTCACCGCCGAGGTCTACCGCTCGCGCATCGACCCGTCGCGCGGCGGAATCCAGCTCTCGGTGCGCAACGACGCCGCGGTGCCGCTCACGATCGTCGGCGCCCGCCTCGAGTCGCCGGCCCTGCAGCAGCCGATCGTGCGCGAGCGCACGACCGTCATCGGCCCGGGCCTCACCCGCGACCTCGCCCTCACCCTCACCGCCGCCGCGTGCCCGGCCGACGAGCCGGAGCCGCCGCAGGCGGTGCTCGTCGTGCAGCTCATCGACGGCAGCACCGCCGAGGTCGCGGTGCCCACCGTCGACCGCATCGGCCAGTGGGCCGAGTGGGTCGCGGCCGAGTGCCTCGCGGCCGCGGTGGCCGAGCGGGTGCAGCTGACGGTGCGCCACGACCCGACGCGCGACGACGGCTCGCTCATCGGCCTGCTGCTCGACATCGCGCCGCGGTCCGGCGCCCGCGGGGCGGAGGTCGCGCTCGTGAGCCTCAGCGACACCGTGCTGTTCGGGCTCGTGCAGGCCGCCGACGGCGCCCGGGTGACGAGCGCGCCCCTGCCGCCGGAGGCCGCGGGCGGCACGGCGGCGGTGAGCATCCCGCTGCTGCTGACGCCGGCGCGGTGCGACGCGCACGCGATCGCCGACGACAAGCAGGGAACCCTGTTCCGGGTCGCGGTGCAGGTCGACGGCCAGCCGGGCGTGGTGACGGTCGTCGCCGATGACGCCACCCGGGCGGCGCTGTACGACGCGTACACGCGGGCGTGCGGCTTGTGAGCCTGCGGGCCGACCGGGTGCCAGACTGGGCCCCATGATGCTGGGGGGCTCGCGGTGGAGCTGATCGAGAAAGAGCGCCGACGCCTGCTGCAGTCGGCCGCGCGGGCCTTCGGGCTCGCCGGCGTGCTGCTCGCGGCCGTGTGCCTGTCGATGCCCGGCGTGGTCGACTCCGATCTGCTGCCCTCGGTGCTCATGCTGCTCGCCGGGCAGGCCGGTGCACTCGTGATGGTGGGGCGCTCCGGTCACGTCGGCTGGGTGGTGCTGACGATCGTGCTGGGATGCGCCGCCCTCGCCCTCGCCCAGCTGCCGTGGGGGCAACCGACGTCACTGGCTCTCGCCACCTCGCTCGCCCCGCTGGGGGCCGCCGGGCTCGGCGGTGTCGGACTCGTGCTGAGCGAGAGCACCGGGCGCTGGCTGCTGTGGGCCGGGGGCACGCTGACCAGCAGCCTGCTCGTCGCCACCGCGGGGCCCACCGCCGGCCTCTTCTCGACGGCCGCGATCGCCACGCTCGCCGGCTGGGTGATCACGCTCATCATCGGGCTGTGGGTGACGGTCGGCGTGCAACGCGCGGTGCGGCGCATCGAGAACATCGGCCGCGCCCACCAGCTCGAGCGCCAGGCCAGCGAGACCGAGGCGCAGCGCCGCCAGGGCGCCCGCCTGCTGCACGACACTGTGCTGGCGACCCTCACGCTGCTCGCGCACTCGGGCGTGGGGGTGAGCGCCGACGCGCTGCGCCAGCAGGCCGGGGAGGACGCCCGCCTGCTGCGCCAGCTGCGCATGGGCTCGACGCCGATGCCGCAGTTCTCGGGCGTCTACAGCCTCGAGCCGGTGGCCGAGACGCCGCTCGGCACGACCCTCGAGTCGGTCAAGCAGCGCTTCCTGCGCATGGGCCTCACCGTGCGCTGGCACGGCACCGGGCAGGTGCTGCTGCCGAGCGACGTGCTCGACGCCTTTCTGCTCGCGCTCGCCGAGTGCCTCGAGAACGTGCGCCGGCACGCCGGGGTCGACGAGGCCGACGTCACGCTGACCCAGAGCGACGACGTGCTGCGGGCGGTCGTCACCGACGCCGGTGTCGGGTTCGACCCGGCCGACGTCGCCGCCGAGCGCCTGGGCGTCACCGAGTCGGTCGTCGCCCGCCTGCGCGACGTCGGCGGCAGCGCCCGCGTGTTCTCGACCCCCGGCGCCGGCACCACCGTGATCTTGGAGGTGCCGCGATGAGGCACCGACCCGAGAAGCACAGCCGAGGTGCCGCGATGAGGCACCGACCCGCAAGCACCGCGGAGGTGCCGCGATGACCTCCCGCTACACCCCTCCCGACGAGTCCACCCTCGGCGGTCTCGTGCGGCCCTCGGGCGCGCGCTCGTCGACCCGCCGCGGCAGCCCGACCTCCACGCACGCCTCCGCTCTGGGCTCCGGATTCTTGGGCCTCGGCGTCGCGATCATCGCCGCCCTGCAGTCGATGATCGGCATCGCCCTGTTCCTCCTGCGCGTCGACGCGTACCCCTCGGTGCTGCCGATCGCGGCCGCCTGGCTGCTGCTCATGGTGACCTTCCTCGGTCTGACCATCACGATCTCGGCGAGCGGCGAGCGGCTGCCCGACTGGCTGTACGCGGTGTTCCTGGCCGCTCTGGCCGCCGTGGTGTGGCTCGACATCGTGGCGATCGCGCCCCTGGGAAACGTCGGCCAGTACGCGACGGCCTCGATCTCGGCCGGCTTCGTGCTGCTCGTGATCGTCACGCTGCGCCCGCGCTGGGAGGTTCTCGTCGCGACGACCGCGCTGGGCCTGGCTCTCGTGGGGGCGATCCTCGTGACGACGCCGCTGACCCCCGTGACGATCCCCTCGCAGCTCGCCGCCGTGGCGCTCGCGGTCGGCCCCGGCATCGCGGGGGTGCTGCTGGTGCAGGGCTTCGAGAGGATGCTCAAGCGCGAGCTCGACCGCGTGCTCGTGCAGTCGACCGTGACGGCGCCGCGCCTGGCCGTGGGCATGCTCGCGAGCGAGGAGCTCGCGCGGCTCGATCTCGACGCCGAGCAGCTGCTCGAGGCGGTCGCGACCGGTGAGGCGCCGCTGCCGCTGCCCGAGACCTACGCAGCGCGAGCATCCACCCTGGCTACGGAGCTGCGCCTGCACCTGATCGAGGGGCGGCGCGAGACGTGGCTCGTGCACGCCATCAGCGAGTCGGAGCACCTGGGGCCGCGCGTCACGGTCAGCGACCCCGCGAGCCTCGCCGGCCTGCTCGACGACGTGCAGCGCGACTCGCTGCTCGCCGCGCTGTGGCTGCTCGCCGCCGACCCGGCCGGCCCGGCGAGCCCCCGTGCGGTGACGGTGGCCCTCGGCCCGCTCGACCAGGAGCGCGCGGGCACGAGCGGGCAGGGCCTCGTGATCCCGCTGCGCATCGAGGCCACCGGGATGCGACGCAATCGTGTCGACCCCGGTGTGTGGGAGGCCCTCGACCGGGTCGGGCGATACAGTGACAGCACGGTCAGCGGCACTGTCGTCGTCGAGCTCGACTGCACGGTCGAGAACCCCGCCGATGCGGCCCGACCGCAGTGATACCGTCCGGACGCGGAGGCGCCCGGTGACCCGAGACCCCGTGAGAGAGCAGGAGCGATCGCGATGGCGCTGACGCCGATTCGACTGGCCCTGGTCGATGATCACCGCATGCTGCTGGGCGCGCTGACCGAGTGGATCCGGCAGGCCGCCGACGACATCGACATGGTCGCGGCCGTCGCCACCTGGCCCGACCTCCTCTCGCACCCCGCCTTCCCCGTCGACGTCGTGCTGCTCGACCTCGATCTGAAAGACAACATCCCGGTCTCGCTCAAGATCCAGACCCTGCGATCGATGAACGTGCGGGTCGTGCTCATGAGCACCTACAGCGAGCCCAACGTCGTGCGCGAGGCGCTCAACGCCGGCGCTCTGGGCTACCTCGTGAAGAGCGAAGACGCGGGCATGATCGTCGAGGCGATCCGCGCCGCGAAGGCCGGTGAGTCGTTCATCTCGGCCGAGCTCGACCTCGCACTCAACGCCGCCGACGTCGGCGGCTCGCCGCGCCTGAGCGCGCAGGAGCGCCGCGTGATGGCCCTGTACGGCGCCGGCGAGCCCGTGAAGACGGTGGCCTACCAGCTCGGCATCTCGGAGGAGACGGCCAAGAGCTACCTCAAGCGCATCCGCGAGAAGTACCGCATCGCGGGCATCGACGTGGGCACGAAGGTCGCCCTGCGCAAGCAGGCGATCGCCGACGGCATCCTGGTGGATGCTCCCTCCGGCGGCGGCGGAATCTAGGCGCTGCCCCGCACCGCGTCGGCGGCGCTGTCGCGCCGTTCGAGCGCCACGCTGATCGTCGCGAGCAGCACACCGCCGACGGCGAGCAACAGCCCGACCCAGGCCGGCGTGAGGTAGCCCCAGCCCGCCGCGACGACGAGCCCGCCGAGGAAGGCGCCGAGCGCGTTGCCGACGTTGAGTGCCGAGTGGTTGAGCGCCGCGGCGAGGGTCTGCGACTCCCCCGCGACATCCATGAGGCGGGTCTGCACGACCGGCGAGATGATCGACGCCATGAACCCCACGGCGAAGGTACCGGCGATGAGCCCGAGCGGCCACGATCCGGTCAGGCCGAGCAGGGCGAGTGCGCCGATGAGTCCCGCGAAGCCGAGGAACATGGCCCGCACGGTGCCGGCGTCGGCGAGGCGGCCCCCGATGAGGTTGCCGATCGTCAGACCGATGCCGGTGCTGGCCAGCACCCACGGCACGGTCGCGGAGGGCATCCCGGCCGCGTCGGTCACCATCGGCGCGATGTAGCTGTAGACGGCGAAGAAGCCGCCGAAGCCGATGGCGCCGACGGCGACGGCGATCCACACCTGCAGGCGGCCGAACGCGGCCAGCTCGCTGCGCACGGTCGAGTTGGCGTCACCGGGCTGCCAGGGCACGAGGATGCGCACCGCGACGAACGTCGCCGCGAACAGCGCCGCTACCACGAGGTAGGCGGCTCGCCACCCGGCGGCCTGCCCGACCGCGGTGATGAGCGGCACGCCGATGACGGTCGCGACGGTGAGGCCGCTCAGCACGAGCGCGACCCCCTGGCCGCGCTTGCCCGGGCCCATGAGGCTCGCGGCGACGAGCGCGGCGACTCCGAAGTAGGCGCCGTGCGGCAGACCGGCCGCGAACCGCGCCGCGATGACGAGCTCGAACGTCGGCAGCGTGGCGGAGGCGACGGTGCCGACCGTGAAAGCGGCCGCGAGCCAGAGCAGCAGGCGACGGCGTGGCATCCGGCCGCCGAGCGCGGCGATGACGGGGGCTCCGACGACGACACCGAGTGCGTAGGCCGTGATGACCCAGCCCGACTGCCCGATGGCCTCCTCGGCATTGCTCGCGTACAGGCCCGGCAGCAGGTCGCGCGCGATCTCGGGCAGCAGCCCCATCGCGACGAACTCGGTCGAGCCGATGCCGAAGCCGCCGAGCGCCAGAGCCAGCAGCGCGGCGTAGACGCGCGCCGTGCTCAGCGGCGGTCGGTCGGCCCCGCCGTGGGCGCGCCGGTAGGCCTCGTCGTGCGCGCGCTGCTGGGCGGCGTAGGCGGCCGCCGTGGCGTCATCGATGATCGGCACACTGGCGGTCGAGACGGTCACGCGGTGCCCTCCGCCTCGGTGGCGGCGAGCGCCTGCTCGAGCCGCTGCACCTTGCCGTCGAGCTCGCCGGTGTGCCCGGGCCGGTAGTCGGCCTTCAGCACGAGCGATACGCGGGTTCCGTGCTCGGCCACGGCGAGGGAGGCGCGCTTGACGACATCCATGACCTCGTCCCACTCCCCCTCGATCTCGGTGAACATCGACGAGGTGCGGTTGGGCAGGCCCGACTCGCGCACGATGCGCACGGCGGCGGCGACCGCATCGTGCACCGAATCCGACGACGAGCCGCCCGAGGGGGCGACCGAGAACGCGACGATCACGCGGATGCTCCTTCCTGAGCGCGAACAGGCTCGAGCGCGGCGGCGCGGGCCGGCCGCCAGCACAGCATGACCAGCTGACCGACCGCCCAGCCCAGCAGCACGACGTACAGCAGATTGCGCGCCGTCAGCACGAGCAGCATGCCGAGCTCGAGCGACAACAGGTTCGCATACAGCACCGGGTAGACGACCTGCGTGAGCGCGGCGATGGCGAGCGCGAGCACCGCAGGCACGCGGAACGACACCCCGCCCCAGCGCTGCCAGGCGAGCCCGAGCACGACGGGCACGGCGATCCAGGTGGCGAACTGCGGCGAACCGACCTTGTTGACGGTGATGAGCGCCATCACCATCGCGAGCGCGAGCACCGGGAACAGCACGACCTCGTCGACCCCGCGCCGCATCGCGAGCAGCCCGAGCCCCGCGATGACCACCACCGTGAGGGCGAGCAGCGGGGTCATCGCCGCGGCCGCCTGCGCGCTGCCGTCACCGATGACCTGCCAGGTCAGAATGCCCTCGTCGTAGTACACCCGGGCGGCCCACTCGCCCGCGGCCGCCGCCCAGAGCCACACGGTCGAGATCGGCGCCTCGACCTGCAGGCCGCGGCCGGTCTGCTCGGTGATCGGGGTCAGCAGAGCGGAGGCGCCGCCGAGCGCGATGCCCGCCGCCACGACCACCATCGAGGTGCCGACCGCGGCGGCCATCACGGCCCCGCGGTCGCGAAGGGCGATGAGGGCAGCGAGCAGTACCCCCGCGGGCCAGACCTTGATCCAGGCGCCGACGGCCAGCAGCGCGCCGCCCCACCTCGGATGCCGCGCGATGAGCATGACGGCGACGAGCGCCACGGGCACCGTGACGGCGTCGATGCGGCCGAGCGCGATGGGGCCGAGCAGCACGAGGTAGAGCATCCACCACCAGGCGATCGCGGCGTGCCGCGCGCGCTCCTGCACCCCGATGATCGCCACGAGGGCGGCGGCGTTGAGCATCATGACGATCGTCAGCCACGTCGAGCCGTACAGGTCGGGCCCGAACACGTACGAGGCCAGCATCGGCACGAGCGCGAGCAGCGGGTAGACCCACGAGGTGTCGATGCCGACCCACTCGTTGCCGAGCAGGCCGCGCTCGACCCAGAACAGGTACACGTAGGTGACGTCGCCCATCGGCAGGCCGGGGCCGTAGAGGTTGAGGTAGCCGAGCCAGAGGTGCACGGCGCCGAACACGAGCCACAGGGTGATGGCGCTGCCGCCGATCAGCCCGACGACCTCGCGCGCGCGCACGAGCGACACCGCGCGATCGAGCGTCGGTTCAGGCGCGGGCATACCTCGAGGGTAGTCGGGGCTCAGCGCGCTGATGCGTCGAGCAGCGCGGCGATCGTCGCGGGCAGGGCCGCGCACAGGTCGAGCACGGTGAGCGGACCGCCGGCCGACGCGCGGGTCGCCGCGAGGCCGTGCAGCACGGCGGCGGCCGCACCCAGGCGGGCGAGGTGCGCGAGGTCGACGGGGGTGTTGTCGAGTGGGCTCGCGGCGGCGTGCGTGGCGGCGAGGGCTCCGAGGATGCCCGCGAGAGCATCCCCCGCCCCCGCGGTGGCCAGCCACGCCGGAGCCTGCCGCGCGACGAGCACCGGTCCGCCGGGCGCGACCACCCGCGTGGTGTGCCCCTTGAGCAGCACGGCGACCCCGAAGCGTTCGGCGGCGGCCCGAGCCGCTGCGACCGGCTCTGCGCGCACGGCGGAGGCGTCGGCCCCGGTGAGGCGCGCGAGCTCGCCCGCGTGCGGGGTGATGATCACGGGCCCGGTCGCCGCGGCGAGCACGGTCGGGGTGATCGCCCCGGCGTCGATGATCAGCGGATGCCCGCTCGCGAGCGCCGCCCGCACGTGCTCGGCGGTCGCGGAGTCGAGGGGCTCCCCGGCCGCGCCGGTCGCGTCGGCGCCGAGCAGCGGCATTCCCGAGCCCACGACCCACGCCTGCACCCGGCCGGGCTCCGTCACGGCCTCGGGCCGGCGCTGCAGCACGAGGTCGGCGGCCCGCGCGGTGCCGAGGTAGCGCACCATGCCGACGCCGGTGCGCAGAGCGGCCTCGACGCCGAGCACCGCGGCGCCCGGATACCGGCTCGAGCCGGTGAGCAGGCCGAGCACTCCGCGCGCGTACTTGTCGTCGCCGTGCGTCGGCACGCGCACGAGGGCGGCGGCCTCGGCCGGCGTCAGCTCGTGCTCGTCACTCACGCCGTCACCCTACCCACGAGCGGAGCCGCGCGGTGCTCTCGATCGGCCGAGCGTGCATCCCCCGCGGAATACGCCCAGACGACCTGCGCTTGACTCTCAGCGTGACCTCCGCACTGTTCTCCCCGCTGACCCTCCGCCCGACCCTCCCCGGCGAGCTGACCCTGCGCAACCGGCTGTGGGTGTCGCCGCTGTGCCAGTACACCGTGACCGAGCGCGACGGCGTGCCGACCGACTGGCACCTCGTGCACCTCGGCTCGTTCGCACGCGGCGGCGCCGGGCTGGTCGTCGCCGAGGCGACCGCGGTCGTGCCGGAGGGGCGCATCAGCCCGCACGACACCGGCATCTGGAACGACGCGCAGGTCGCCGCGTGGCGCCGGGTCACCGACTTCATCCACACCCAGGGCGCGGCCGCGGGCATCCAGCTGGCGCACGCCGGGCGCAAGGCCTCGGTCTATCCCGAGTGGGGAGCGATGACCAACGGCGCCTCGGGCTCGGGCACCGTGCCCGCCGAGCTCGGCGGCTGGCAGACCGTCTCGGCCTCGGCGATCGCGTTCGAGGGGTACGCCGAGCCGGTCGCGCTCGACGCGCAGGGCATCCACGACCTCGTCGCCGCGTTCGCCGACGCCGCTCGCCGCAGCATCGAGGCGGGCTTCGACCTCGTCGAGATCCACGCCGCCCACGGCTACCTGCTGCACCAGTTCCTCTCGCCGCTGTCGAACCGCCGCGACGACGAGTGGGGCGGCACCCTCGAGAACCGCGCCCGACTGCTGCTCGACATCGTGCGCGCGGTGCGCGCCGCCGTCGACGTGCCCATCCTCGTGCGGTTCTCGGCGAGCGACTGGGTCGACGACGACTGGCTCGCGGCGCACGGCCTCGCCGACAGCGGCGACGGTGCTGACAAGATCCGGGGCTGGAACGAGCACGACACCGCCATCGTCGCCGCGTGGGCGCAGGATGCGGGGGCCGACCTCTTCGACATCTCGTCGGGCGGACTCGTGCGCGCACGCATCGAGGTGGGCCCGGGCTACCAAGTGCCCTTCGCCGAGACGGTGGGCCGCGAGGGCGACGTGCTCGTCAACGCCGTCGGGCTCATCACCGAGCCCGCGCAGGCGGAGGAGATCGTCGCCTCCGGGCGCGCCGACGCCGTCATGATGGGCCGCGAGTTCATGCGCGACCCGCACGCGGCGCTGCGATTCGCCCGCGCCCTCGGCGCCGAGGTCGACGGGGTGCCCGTCGGCACGCCGCCGCAGTACCGCCGCGCCTACCGCTGACGAACTAGCGCCCGCGGCGCTGCGTCGCGTCCTGCACCTCGCCGACGAGCTCCTCGATGATGTCCTCCAGGAAGAGCACGCCCGTCGTGCGGCCCTCAGAATCGGCGGCGCGCGCCACGTGGGCACCCGTGCGCCGCATGACGGCGAGCGCATCCTCCAGCTCGGCCGTCGCCGGAATCGACACCAGGCGGCGGATGCGCTTCGGCGGCACCGGGTCGTCGAGCTCGTCGTCGGGCAGGTCGATGACGTCTTTCAGGTGCAGGTAGCCGGTGGGCTCGCCCGCCTCGTCGACCAGTACGTAGCGGCTGAACCCGCGCTGGGCGACCGCGCGCTCGACGTCGAGAGCGCTCGCGTCGTCGGGTAGCGAGGTGAGGGCATCCATCGGCAGCGCCACATCGGCGACCACCTTGCTCGTGAACTCGAACGCGGCCGTGAGCGCACCGGTCGTGTCGGTCAACAGCCCCTCGCGCGTCGATTGCCGCACGATCGTCTCGACCTCATCGAGGGTGAACGCGCTCGCCGCCTCGTTCTTCGGCTCGACGCGGAACAGGCGCAGGATGCCGTTCGCGATCGCATTCAATCCCCGGATGACGGGGCCGAAGATGCGCGAGACCAGCACGAGCGGCGGCGCAAGAATCAGCACGGCGCGCGTCGGCAGCGAGAACGAGAGGTTCTTCGGCACCATCTCACCGAACACCACGTGGAGGTAGGTGACGAGCAGCAGGGCGATCGCGAAGGCGATGCCGGCGATCCAGGCGGGGCTCAGACCGGTGAGCCCGAGCGGGATCTCGAGCAGGTGCTTGATGGCCGGCTCGGAGACGTTCAGGATCAGCAGCGAGCAGATCGTGATGCCCAGCTGGCAGGTGGCGAGCATGAGGGTCGCGTGCTCCATCGCCCAGAGCGCGGTCTTCGCGGCCCGCGAGCCGGCCTCGGCGCGCGGCTCGACCTGCGAGCGCTTCGCGGCGACGACCGCGAACTCGGCGCCGACGAAGAACGCGTTGGCCGCGAGCAGCACGAACAGCCACGCGATGCCCCACCAGTCGGCCTCGGTCATCGGGCACCCCCCTCATCGGCGGCCGCGGCCGGCAGGGCGATCTCGCCCGTGGCGACAGGGGTGAAGCGCACGCGATCGATGCGGCGGCCATCCAGCCGCTCGATGCGGAACGTGCCGGAGGCGATCTCGACGGTGTCGCCCACCTCGGGAAGGCGGCCGAGCTCGGCCATGAGGAAGCCGCCGACCGTCTCCCACGGGCCATCGTCGGGAACGGTGACGCCGGCGCGGTCGAGCAGCTCATCGGGGCGCAGCATGCCGGGGAAGGTCAGCCAGTTGCGCGAGCGGACGACGTCGACGCGCGCGCGGTCGTGCTCGTCGCTCACCTCGCCGACGAGCTCTTCGACCAGGTCTTCGAGGGTGGTGACGCCGGCGGTGCCGCCGTACTCGTCGACGACGATCGCCATCTGGTAGCCGCGGCCGCGCAGCTCGGCCAGCAGGGTGTCGAGCACCATCGTCTCGGGCACCCGCAGCGCCTCGCTCTGCAGCGCCGAGGCCGGAACCTCGGCGCGGCGATCGCGGGGCACGGCCACGGCCTGCTTGACGTGCACGATGCCGACGATGTCGTCGATCGACTCGTCGATCACCGGGAAG
The DNA here is from genome assembly GCA_027490915.1 of Microbacteriaceae bacterium. Lineage (GTDB taxonomy): Bacteria > Actinomycetota > Actinomycetes > Actinomycetales > Microbacteriaceae > Microcella. The sequence continues at coordinate 17,387 of JAIXXG010000091.1, read as the reverse complement.
CGCGAGTGGCCCGTGCGGCGCGCGAGGTCGATGACCGCCTGCGCGCTGTCACCGCGCTCGACCGCCTCGACGCGCGGGCGCGGCGTCATGACGTCGGCCGCGGTGAGCTGCGAGAACGCGAGCGTGCGCGACAGCAGGGTCGCCGTGTCGTGGTCGAGGCTGCCCTGGCTGGCCGAGCGGCGGACGAGCGAAGCGAGCTCCTCTGCCGTGCGGGCACCGCTCAGCTCCTCCTTGGGGTCGACGCCCATCGCCCGGAGGATCGCGTTCGCCGAGCCGTTGAGCAGCGCGATCGCCGGGCGGAAGACCGTGGTGAAGGCCCACTGGAACGGCACCACGACCTTCGCGGTCTGGCGCGGCAGGCTCAGCGCGAAGTTCTTGGGCACGAGCTCGCCGACGATCATCGACAGCAGGGTCGCGATGACGACGGCCGTGATCGAGCCGACGACCGGAACGGCCGGGGCCGGCAGCCCGATCGCGGTGAGCGGGCCGGAGAGCAGGCTCGAGATCGCGGGCTCCATGAGGAAGCCCGTGAGCAGGGTGGTGAGCGTGATGCCCAGCTGCGCGCTCGACAGATGCGTCGAGGTGATCTTCAGCGCCGCGATCGTCGGACCGAGGCGCTTCTCGCCGCGGGCCTGACGGGCCTCGAGCTCGGAGCGGTCGAGGTTGATCAGCGAGAACTCGCTCGCCACGAAGAAACCGGTGCCGATGGTGAGGACGACGCCCGCGAGCACTCCGATCCACTCAGAGCCCATGCGCGCCTCCCCTCATCGGCGAGGGTCTATGGCTGGGTTCGTCGGTGGCGGGTGCGTGACCCGTACTCGGAGGCTCCATAACGTGAGGAGTATAGCCGCGCCCGCCGATGCGGCACCGCGAAGATCGCGCGGATTTAATGCCGCCGACATCGCCGTTGGGCAGGATGCGGGCCGTGAAGCCGTTAAGCTTGCACGGGCGACGCCAGAGACGGCGCCGCCGGTTCCACACCCATCGATGTGAAGCGAAAGTGGGCGGTCGGCTGTGTCAAGCCAAGTGACCGGAGTCGGCCCTGACGGCAACGCCGCGGGCGAATTCGGGGCCAACGAGTGGCTCGTGGACGAGCTGTACGAGCAGTACAAGGTCGACAAGAACGCGGTCGACCCATCCTGGTGGCCGATTCTCGAGAAGTACCACGCCACCACGACCGGAGGCGCGGCCCCCGAGTCCGCGAGCCCGGCAGCGGCATCCGTCGCCACCGAGGTGGCCCCCGCCGAGGCGCCCGCCCCCGCAGCTGCCCCCAGCACCGGCAGCCACCCCGTCGCGCGCACGACCTCGATCGCCCCGCAGCCGACGCCGATTCCCGCCCAGGCCCCCGCGCCCGCGGGCCCGGCAGCGCACGTCGATGCCGACGGCGACGGCGAGCTCGACGACATCGTGACGCCGCTCAAGGGCATGGCCAAGACCCTCGCGAGCAACATGGATGCGAGCCTCTCGGTGCCGACGGCGACGAGCGTGCGCACCATCCCCGCGAAGCTGATGATCGACAACCGCATCGTCATCAACAACCACCTCAAGCGCGCGCGCGGCGGCAAGGTCAGCTTCACGCACCTCATCGCCTGGGCGATGGTGCGCGCCCTGAAAGAGTTCCCGAGCCAGAACGTCTTCTACGACGAGGTCGACGGCAAGCCCGTGGTCGTCACCCCCGCCCACATCAACCTCGGCATCGCGATCGACCTCCCGAAGCCCGATGGCACACGGGCCCTCATGGTGCCCGGCATCAAGAAGTGCGAGTCGATGGGCTTCGGCGACTTCCTCGTCGCCTACGAAGACGTGGTCAAGCGCGCCCGCGACAACAAGCTCGTCGCCGGCGACTTCCAGGGCAACACGATCTCGCTGACCAACCCGGGCGGCATCGGCACCGTGCACTCGGTGCCGCGGCTCATGAAGGGCCAGGGCGCGATCATCGGCGCCGGCGCCCTCGAGTACCCGGCCGAGTTCCAGGGCATGTCGCAGGCCACCCTGGCCGACCTCGGCATCGGCAAGACGGTCACGCTCACGAGCACCTACGACCACCGGGTCATCCAGGGCGCGGGCTCGGGCGAGTTCCTCAAGAAGGTGCACGAGCTGCTCATCGGCGAGCGCCACTTCTACGAGGACATCTTCGCCGACCTGCGCATCCCCTACGACCCGATCCACTGGGCGCAGGACATCCACGTCGACCTCGCCGACCAGATCAACAAGACGGCGCGCGTGCACGAGCTCATCAACGCGTACCGCGTGCGCGGCCACCTGATGGCCGACGTCGACCCGCTCGAGTACCGCCAGCGCAGCCACCCCGACCTCGACATCTCGAGCCACGGGCTGACGTTCTGGGATCTCGACCGTGAGTTCGTCACCGCGGGCTTCGGCGGCCGCCGCACGATGCTGCTGCGCGAGGTGCTCGGTGTGCTGCGCGACACCTACTGCCGCACCGTGGGCATCGAGTACATGCACATCCAAGACCCGGAGCAGCGCCGCTGGTTCCAGGAGCGCCTGGAGAAGCCGTACCAGAAGCCGACCCACGACGAGCAGATGCGCATCCTCGGCAAGCTCAACCAGGCCGAGGCGTTCGAGACCTTCCTGCAGACGAAGTACGTCGGCCAGAAGCGCTTCAGCCTCGAGGGCGGCGAGAGCGTCATTCCGCTGCTCGACGAGGTGCTGCAGGGTGCCGCCGAGCAGGGCCTCGACGAAGTCGCGATCGGCATGGCCCACCGCGGCCGCCTGAACGTGCTCGCCAACATCGCGGGCAAGACCTACGGCCAGATCTTCCGCGAGTTCGAGGGCACGCAGGACGTGAAGTCGGTGCAGGGCTCGGGCGACGTCAAGTACCACCTCGGCACCGAGGGCGTCTTCACCGCCATGTCGGGCCAACAGGTGGCCGTGTCGCTCGCCGCCAACCCCTCGCACCTCGAGGCGGTCAACGGCGTGCTCGAGGGCATCGTGCGCGCCAAGCAAGACCGCAAGGGCGACGGCTCGTACAGCACCATGGCGGTGCTCGTGCACGGTGACGCGGCGATGGCCGGACAGGGTGTCGTGCTCGAGACCCTGCAGCTCAGCCAGCTGCGGGCGTACCGCACGGGCGGCACGATCCACGTCGTCATCAACAACCAGGTCGGGTTCACCACCCCGCCCGGCGAGGGCCGCTCGTCGACCTACTCGACCGATGTCGCCAAGACCATCCAGGCGCCGATCTTCCACGTCAACGGCGACGACCCCGAGGCGGTCGTGCGTGTGGCCGAGATCGCCTTCGCCTACCGTCAGGCGTTCAACCGCGACGTCGTCATCGACCTCGTCTGCTACCGCCGCCGCGGGCACAACGAGGGCGACGACCCCTCGATGACCCAGCCGCTGATGTACAACCTCATCGAGGCCAAGCGCAGCGTGCGCACGCTCTACACCGAGGCCCTCGTCGGCCGCGGCGACATCACCGAGGAGGAGTTCGAGGCCGCGCACCGCGACTTCCAAGACCGCCTCGAGGTGGCCTTCGCCGAGACGCACGCCGCCCAGACCGGAACCCTGCCGGTCGTCGGCGGCACCGCGGCGCAGCCCGCCGACGACGGGGTCGTCGAGCCCGAGTCGACCGCGGTCGATGTGGCGGTCATCCAGCACATCGGGGATGCCCACGACAACATGCCCGCCGGTTTCACCGTGCACGGCAAGCTGCAGGCGATGCTGAAGAAGCGCGTCGAGATGAGCCGTCAGGGCCAGATCGACTGGGGCTTCGGAGAGCTTCTCGCGCTCGGCTCGCTGCTCATGGAGGGCACCCCCGTGCGCATGGCGGGGCAAGACTCGCGCCGCGGCACCTTCGTGCAGCGGCACGCGGTGCTGCACGACCGCGTCAACGGCCAGGAGTGGCTGCCGCTTGCGAACCTCAGCGAGAACCAGGCGAAGTTCTGGATCTACGACTCGCTGCTCAGCGAGTACGCCGCCATGGGCTTCGAGTACGGCTACTCGGTCGAGCGCCCCGACGCGCTCGTGCTGTGGGAGGCCCAGTTCGGCGACTTCGCCAACGGCGCCCAGACGATCATCGACGAGTTCATCTCGTCGGCCGAGCAAAAGTGGAACCAGCGCTCGAGCGTCGTGCTGCTGCTGCCGCACGGCTACGAGGGCCAGGGGCCCGACCACTCCTCGGCGCGCATCGAGCGGTTCCTGCAGCTCGCGGCGGAGGACAACATGACGATCGCGCGTCCGTCGACGCCCGCCTCGTACTTCCACCTGCTGCGCCGCCAGGCCTACGCGCGCCCCCGCCGCCCGCTCGTCGTCTTCACCCCGAAGGCGATGCTGCGACTCCGCGGCGCGACGAGCGAGGTCGCCGACTTCACGAACGGCCGCTTCGAGCCGGTGATCGACGACGCGTCCATCACGGATGCCGGCGCCGTGCGCCGGGTGCTGCTGCACGCGGGCAAGATCCACTACGACCTGAAGAGCGAGATCGAGAAGCGCGGCACCACGGGCGTGGCCCTCGTGCGGCTCGAGCAGTACTACCCACTGCCCGAGGCGCAGCTGCGGGCGGCGCTCGACCGCTACCCGAACGCCGAGGTCGTGTGGGTGCAGGACGAGCCCGAGAACCAGGGCGCCTGGCCGTTCCTGGCGCTCGAGACGCAGAAGCGCGGCATGAAGCCGATGCGCGTCGTGTCGCGGCCCGCCTCGGCCTCGCCCGCGACCGGATCGAGCAAGCGCAGCGCCCAGGAGCACGCCGACATCATGGATGCCGCGCTCGCCTAGCGCGTGGGGCTCACGGCTGCGGCGCTCGCCTTCGGGCGGGCGCCGCAGCCGTTACGGGGTGCGCGCGGGCACCGCGGGCCGACGCTGAACGTCTAGCGGGCATCCAGCCGTTCGATGGAGCCCAGGATCATCGCCCGCAGCTCGTCGGGCGCCTTCTCCTGGCAGGCCTCCTTGACCTTCGTGGTCAGGGTGACCCCGACGAGGTGCTCGGCCGAGCAGTCGTCGCAGTTGGCCATGTGGTCGCGGATGTCCTGGCACTGATCGGGGCTGAGCTCGTTGTGCAGGAACTCCTCGAGCTCCGCCTTGGCCTTGTCGCAGCCGCAGTCGCTCATCGCGTGCTCCTTCGGGTCGGGGCGGTGCTCGCGGTCATGCCGCGCTCACGCGCGTAATCGGCGAGCAGCTCGCGCAGCAGCCGGCGGCCACGGTGCAGCCGGCTCATGACGGTGCCGACGGGGGTCTTCATGATGTCGGCGATCTCCTGGTAGGCGAAGCCCTCGACATCGGCGAGGTAGACCGCCAGGCGGAAGTCTTCGGGGATGGCCTGCAGGGCGTCTTTGACCGCGCTCGCGGGCATGCGGTCGATCGCCTCGGCCTCGGCCGAGCGGGTCGTGCTCGACGTCGCCGATTCGGCGCCGCCGAGCTGCCAGTCCTCCAGGTCGTCGATGGTGCCCTGGTAGGGGTCGCGCTGCTTCTTGCGGTACACGTTGATGAACGTGTTCGTCAGGATGCGGTAGAGCCACGCCTTGAGGTTCGTGCCCTGCTCGAACTGGCCGAACGCGGCGAACGCCTTGACGAACGTCTCCTGCACGAGGTCGGCGGCGTCGGCGGGGTTCTTGGTCATCCGCATGGCCGCGCCGTAGAGCTGGTCCATGAACGGCAGCGCCTGCTCCTCGAAGAGGCGGCGGCGCTCGGCGAGCTCATCGGTCGTGTCAGACATCGCCCGCGAGTCTAGCGAGCGGGTCTGCACGCGCGGCGCGGGCGGCGCATCCAGCAGGCCTGTCGGCATGGGGGCTCCTCTCGGCGCGTCGTGGGCACGGCGGGCACCCGTGCGGTGCCGTTACCCTGATAACCGATGCAGGTCTTCACCTATTCCGGCGCCCGGTTCTCGCCCTACGGCGACGAGCAGCGCCCCGGCGACTCCGCTGCCCTTCCGACCGACGGCGATTGGCTCGCCCCCCGAGCGACGGGGCCCCTCGCGGCGCGCGTCAGCCTGCCCGGGTCGAAGAGCCTCACCAATCGCGAGCTCGTGCTCTCGGCCCTCGCCGACGGCCCCTCCCTGCTGCGCCGCCCGCTGCACTCGCGCGACTCGATGCTCATGATCGAGGCGCTGCGCGCGCTCGGGGTGCAGATCGAGCAGGTCGAGGGCGACGGCGCGTACGGCGCCGACCTGCGCATCACCCCGCCCGCCGAGCTGTCGGGCAGCGCCTCGATCGACTGCGGGCTCGCGGGCACCGTCATGCGGTTCCTGCCCCCGGTCGCCGCGCTCGCCCTCGGACCGGTGGCGTTCGACGGCGACGAGGCCGCGCGCCGCCGCCCGATGCGCACGACCATCGACGCGCTGCGCGCTCTCGGCGTCGACGTCAACGACGACGGTCGCGGGGCTCTGCCGTTCAGCCTCTGGGGCTCGGGTGCCGTGCGCGGGGGCGAGATCGCGATCGACGCCTCGGCCTCCAGCCAGTTCGTCTCGGGGCTGCTGCTGGCCGCGCCCCGCTTCACCGAGGGCCTCGTGCTGCGGCACACCGGCGAGCGCCTGCCCTCCATGCCGCACATCGAGATGACCATCGCCACCCTCGCCGACCGCGGCGTCACCGTCGAGAGCCCGGAGCCCGCGGTGTGGGTCGTTCCGCACGCACCGATCCGGGGTCGCGAGGTCGTCATTGAGCCCGACCTCTCAAACGCCGCGCCCTTCCTCGTCGCCGCCGTCATCGCGGGGGGAACGGTCGCCGTCGAGGGCTGGCCCACCGCGACCACCCAGGTGGGCGCCGACCTCGCGCACCTGCTGCCGCGCTTCGGGGCGACGGTGCGCCGTGACGGCGACGCCCTCGTCGTCGATGGCGGTGCGGGCCTCCTCGGTGGAGCGGCGGTCGGCGGCGTCGAGCTCGACCTCTCAACCGGCGGCGAGCTGGCGCCCGCGATCGTCGCGCTCGCCGCGCTCGCCGGCGGGCCCAGCACCATCACCGGCATCGGCCACCTGCGGGGCCACGAGACCGACCGGCTCGCGGCCCTCGCCGCCGAGATCAGCGTTCTCGGCGGCGCCTGCACCGAGCTCGACGACGGGCTCGCCCTCGAGCCGCGACCACTGCACGGCGGACCGTGGCGCGCCTACGAGGACCACCGCATGGCAACGGCGGGGGCGATCATCGGCCTCGCCGTCGACGGCGTGCGCGTCGACGACATCGGATCGACCGCGAAGACCCTGCCCCAGTTCGCGCAGCTGTGGGCGGCGATGCTCGACCAGGCGGCTCCGCCCGCATGAGCTGGCTGCCGCCCGACGACGACGACCCGTACGACGCGTACGACGAGTCGCTCGTGCGGGCGCGCCCCAACCCGAAGGCGAACCGCCCGCGCTCGAAGCAGCGCCCGGCGCACGACGACGCCGTCGTCGGGCGAGTCGTCACCGTCGACCGCGGCCGCTACCTCTGCCTCGTCGAAGAGGATGCCCCTACCGAGCGCTCCGTCATCACCACCCGCGCCCGCGAGCTGCGGTCGACCGCGATCGTCACGGGCGACCGCGTCGACCTCGTCGGCGACACCTCGGGTGCGGAGGGCACGCTCGCGCGCATCGTGCGCGTGCACGAGCGGCGAACGCTGCTGCGCCGCAGCGCCGACGACACCGACGCCATCGAGCGCATCATCGTCGCCAACGCCGACCAGCTGATGGTGGTCGTCGCGGCGGCGAACCCCGAGCCGCGGCCGCGCCTCGTCGACCGGTACCTCGTCGCCGCGTTCGACGCCGGCATCGAGCCGGTGCTCGTGATGACCAAGACCGACCTCGCCGGCCCCGCGCCGTTCCTGGCGCAGTTCCGCGGCCTCGACCTGCGGGTGGTCGAGAGCCGCTCCGATGCCCCGCCGGTCGAGGCGCTGCACGCGCTGCTGCGCGACCGCACCACGGTCGCGGTCGGCCACTCGGGGGTCGGCAAGTCGACGCTCGTCAACGCGCTCGTGCCCGACGCGCATCGCGCGACCGGGGTCGTCAACGCCGTCACCGGGCGCGGTCGTCACACCTCGTCGTCGACCGTGTCGCTGCGACTGCCGGGCGGCGGCTGGATCATCGACACCCCCGGCGTGCGCTCGTTCGGGCTCGGGCACGTCGACCCCGACAACATCCTGCGCGCGTTCGGCGACCTCGCCGTCATCGGCGAGCAGTGCCCCCGCGGCTGCACCCACCTGCCCGACGCGCCCGACTGCGCCATCGTCGAGGCTGCGGCCTCCGGCGAGCTCGGCGACTTCGGGGCCGAGCGGCTCGACTCGCTGCAGCGGCTGCTGACGACGCTGGCCCCCGGCGCGGGCCGGGCGGGCGCGGATACGCTGAAGGGGTGAGCTCCGCATCCCCCGCGCCGCGCAGCGCCGACCCGAATGACCCCGCCGGCACCGACTCTGCAGGCACCGACCTCGCCGCCGACCTCGCGCTCGCGCTGCGTCTCGCCGACGCCGCCGACGCGGTCTCGCTCGACCGCTTCCGGGCCGTTGACCTGCACGTCAGCACGAAGCCCGACCGCACGCCCGTGACCGACGCCGATCAGGCGGTCGAGCGGGCGATCCGCGCCGGGCTCGCCGCCGAGCGCGCGAGCGACGGTGTTCTCGGCGAGGAGTACGGCACGGCGGCGGGCAGCGGTGACGGAGCCCAGCGGCAGTGGATCATCGACCCCATCGACGGCACCGCGAACTTCCTGCGCGGTGTGCCGATCTGGGGCACGCTCATCGCGCTCGCGATCGACGGCGTGCCGGTGGTGGGCGTCGTGAGCGCCCCCGCGCTCGGTCGTCGCTGGTGGGGCGCGCGGGGGCTCGGCGCGCACACGGCCGCCGCGGGCGACGCCGAGCCGCGGCGCCTGCGGGTCAGCGCGGTGAGCGCCCTCGACGACGCCGTGCTGAGCTACAACAGCCTGCCGGGCTGGGACGACGCCGGCCGCCTCGAGCAGATCATCGGTCTCACCCGCGCGGTGTGGCGGGCGCGCGCCATCGGCGACATGTGGTCGTACATGCTCGTCGCCGAGGGCGCCATCGATATCGCCGGCGAGTTCGACCTGCAGCCCTACGACATGGCCGCGCTGCAGCCGATCGTCGAGGAGGCGGGCGGGCGGTTCACCTCGGTCGACGGGGAGGCGGGGCCGTGGCACGGCAGCGCGCTCGCCACCAACAGGCTGCTGCACGACGAGGTGTTGCATCGCCTGCGGGGCTGAGTAGGCTCGCAGGCGAGCATCCCGCACAGCACGGGGGGCTCGTCCACCCCGAACCGAGACGAAAAGAGCCTTCCGTGACCAACGCCACTCGCGCTCCCTGGATGCGCGCCCTCGCCCTCGTCGCCGTCGCGTCTGCCGGCCTCGCCCTCAGCGGCTGCAGCCTGCTGCCCATGTTCGGCGGCGGCACCGCCACCCGCGACGACAGCGGCGAGGTCATCGAGGGCAACGACAGCACCGATGTCTTCACCCTGCAGGTCGGCGACTGCCTCAACGACGCCACTGCGTCTGAGACCGTCGAGACGATCCCGACCGTTCCCTGCGACGAGCCGCACGACAGCGAGATCTACGCCTCGTACATCATCGAGGGCGACGTCTTCCCCGGCACCGACGCCGTAATCGCCGAGGCCGACGCGGCCTGCCTGGAGGCCTTCCCGGGCTTCGTCGGACTGCCGTACTCCGACTCGATCTACTACTACAGCTACTACTTCCCGACCGAGGGCAGCTGGGCCAACGGCGACCGCGAGGTGCTCTGCACCATCTACGACGAGGCCGGGCAGGTCACCGGCTCGCTCGAGAACATCGGCCGCTGAGCCCCGCCGCATGATCCGGTCACGACGGCGGCGCACGCCGATCGCGCTCCTCGCGGTCGGCGTCGCCGCCGTCGTGCTCTCGGGCTGCTCGACCATCGGCCCGCTCCTCGACCCGGACGCTCCGGTGCGCGACGACGAGGGGCAGATCGTCGAGCCCAACGAGCAGACCGACGCCTTCGCCCTGCAAGTCGGCGACTGCCTCGATGACGCCGCCGCCACCGGTGAGGTGACGACCGTGCCGACCGTGCCGTGCTCGGAGCCGCACGACAGCGAGATCTTCGCGGCCTTCGAGCTCACGCAGTCGGCCTACCCGGGTGAGGAGACGACGCAGGGCAAGGCCGACGCGCTGTGCCTGCCCGCCTTCGAGGAGTTCGTCGGCGAGCCCTACCTCGAGTCGCGCTTCGACTTCGCCTACTACTACCCCACGGAGGAGAGCTGGGCCTCGGGCGACCGCGAGGTGCTGTGCGTCATCTACGACCCCGCCGGCCCGGTGACGGGCTCGCTGCGCGGCGTCACCGACTAGAGCCGGCCTCCGCGACCAGGCGGATGACCGCCTTGCCCGCGACCTGCTGCCGCTGCAGCCGCTCGACGAGTGGCAGGGCCTCCTCGAGCGGGGCGACGGCGTCGATCGGTGCGCGCAGCGCACCCCGGGCGACCATGTCGAGCAGCACCGCGACGTCGTCGCCGTTCTCGCGGTTCACGACAGCGGCGAGCCGGTGACGCACCCACGGGTTCTGCAGCACAGCGCGCAGCTGACGATCGGCCCCGCGCAGCAGCGGGCCTCCCGCGTTATCGGCACCGACGATGACGAGCGTTCCGCGCTCGGTGAGCGCGCGGCGCAGCACGTGCAGCGCCCGACCGTCGGCGGTGTCGATGATGACGTCGAAGCGGCCCCACCCCTCCGGGCCCGGCGTCGTGCGGTAGTCGATCACATCGACGGCCCCGAGCGAGCGCACGAGGTCGGCCTTCGCCGCGCTCGCCACCCCGGTCACGCGGGCGCCCGCCGCCACCGCGAGCTGCACGAGGAAGGCGCCGACGCCGCCGCCCGCTCCGATCACGAGAACGCTCTGCCCGGCCTGCACCCGAGCGGCATCGCGCACGGCCTGCAGGGCGGTGGTGCCCGAGATCGCGAGGGTCGCGGCATCGGTCATCGACACCGCGTCCGGGATGCGGGCGATCTTCTGCGGCGCGGCGACGACGTACTCGGCGAAAGCGGCGGGGGCCGAGCCGGCCACCCGGTCTCCGACCGCGACGCCCTTGACCCGGTCGCCGACCGCCACGACCTCGCCCGCGAAGGAGAGCCCGATGACGGGCTGGCGCGGACGGCTCCAGCCGAAGGCGAGGCGCACGAGTTTCGGGTCAGCGGCCATGATGTGGATCGTGCCCGAGTCGGGGCTCACCGCGTGCACGCGCACGAGCACCTGGTCGGGGCCGGGCGTCGGTGCGGGCATCCGGTCGATGCGCAGCTGCTCGATGCCGCCGTAGCCGTGCTGCGTGATCGCGGCCATGGTCGTCGTGGTGGATGCGGTCGTGGTCATGCGGGGTCTCCGTTCGTGGGGTAGCTGAACACCTCGTCGAGGCGGGCGCCGAGCGCGTGGGCGATCTGGAAGGCGATCTCGAGCGAGGGCGAGTACTTGCCCTGCTCGATCGCGATGATGGTCTGGCGCGTCACGCCGACGCGGGCGGCGAGCTCGGCCTGGGTCAGCTCGCCGGCGGCGAACCGCAGCGCGCGGATGTTGTTGGCGACCCGCGTGGGCTTCACCATGCCGGCACTCCCCCGCGGTAGAGGGCGATCTTGGTGACGGTCTCGAGCAGCGCCGAGAGCATGAAACCCAGGTAGAGCACGTTGGCGATCCAGAACCCGTCTTGCTCGAGCATCGCGAGGATCATCGCGGCGAGCGCGCCCGCGACGAGCACGCCGCGGGCGGTGAACTCGGCGCGGGCCGTGATCTGCTTGTCGCGGATGTCGGTGGCTCGACCCTCCTCGCCGGTCGTGATCGAGACCACGATCGAGAGGATGATCATCGCCAGGATGCCCGCGCCGAGGCTCCACAGCAGGGCGTCGACGTACGGCGTCTCGGGCATCGGCGTGCTGGCGGCGCGGGTCAGCAGCACGCTCAGGTAGACGGTTCCGTGCACGATCGCGACGATCAGGCCGCCCCAGGCGATCTTCTCCTCGAACGAGAGCTGGTGTTCGGCCATGGTGGCCCCCTTCGGTCAGTGTCAAGAATGCTTGACATGCTCGAAGGTAAAGCACGCATTACATCATGTCAAGTTTTCTTGACTCACTCGATCGGGCGGCGCGAGCGGCGGACGCGCCTCGCGCCTCCGAGGCTGCAGCACCGCGGCGGCGAGCCCGGCGAGCATGATCGCGCCGCCGATGAACTCGGTGATCGCCGGCACCTCCCCCTGCACGAGCCACGCGGTCAGGATGCCCACGACCGGCACGAGCAGCGTGAACGGCACCACGGCGCTCGTCGGGTAGCGCGCGAGCAGCGAGTTCCAGATGCCGTAGCCGATGAGGCTCGCGAACACGGCCGTGTACACCGTGCTGCCGATCGCGACCCACGACAGGCCCGTCAGGGCCTGCCAGACCACAGCGGGCGTGTCGACGATGAGCGAGAGCGCCAGCGCCGGGAGGGGCACGATGAGACCCGACCACACGACGAGCGACAGCCCCGAGCTGGCCTGGGCCCGCCGGGCGAGCACGTTGCCGATCGACCACGACAGCGCCGCCCCGAGGGTGACGACGAGCGGCAGCAGCGGCGCCGCCTGCGTGTGGCCGGCGATCACAAGCGCGAGGCCGATCATGCCGATGACCACACCCGCGAGCTGACGCCGCGACGGGCGCTCGCGCAGCACGAAGGCGGCGACCACGAGCGAGAACATCACCTGCGTCTGCAGCAGCAGCGACGCGAGGCCCGGCGGCATGCCGAGCGCGAGCGCCAGGTAGAGCAGGGCGAACTGGCCGAGGCTGAGGAATCCGCCCACCAGCAGCAGCTGACGCCAGCCGATTCCGGGCGGCTTCAGGAAGAAGACCGCCGGAACGCACACCACGAGGAAGCGCAGGGCGAGGAAGAGCAGCGGAGGGACATCCTGCTGCCCCGCATCGATGACGACGAAGTTGGCCCCCCAGATGACGACGACCAGCAGCGCCAGCAGGGAGTGGCGCAGGGTCACGGCTTGTCGACGATGTCCTTGCCGAGGGGCAGCAGCGCGACGGGCACCATCTTCAGGTTGGCCCAGGCGAACGGGATGCCGATGATCGTGATCGCGAGGGCGATCGCTGACGTCACGTGCGCGATCGCCAGCCACCAACCGGCGAGGATCACCCAGATGATGTTGCCGAGCACCGACCACACGCCCGCGTTGGGCTTGTCGACGACCGTCTTGCCGAACGGCCACAGCGAGTAGACGCCGATGCGCCACGCCGCGATGCCCCACGGGATCGTCACGATGAGGATGAACATGACGAGCGCCGCGATGGCGTAGCCGAGGAAGAGCCAGAAGCCCGAGAGCACGAGCCAGATGATGTTGAGGAGGGTGCGCATGGGCCCAGTCTGGCAGAGGGTGGGGCCCCGGGAGCATCCACAGTGCGTGACAACGACCGGTGGTGGAGATGGGGGGAATTGAACCCCCGTCCATCGCTGTGAGCCGGAGCCTTCTACGGGCGTAGTCTGCTGAATCGTTCTGCTCGGCTCCGACCTTTGTTGCAGACCCCTAGGTCGACGAGCCCAGCCTCAGTGAAAGTCCCGCGTACACCTGAGACACAGGCACGCAGCAAGTCTCCTGGATGACGCCAGACACCGGGGCGGAGACGAACCCGGGCTGACGGACTTATCTACTCTGCCTTAGGCGGCGAGAGCGAAGTCGGTGCCCTTAGCATCGGCACCTGTTGTTTGCAGAGATCGTTTACGAGATAACCCTGCATCCTCGACCCGCTTCTCACCGTTTCGCAGGCGATGTCGAAACCGATCATCCCCTCGGTCGCCGCCATCGCGGCCCGACGGATCGGGCGCGCAGCAGGGGCGGGTCGTTGTCACGCACTGTGGAGTTGCCGAGCCCGGGGGAACCGGGCGTTCATGCGCCGTTTCAGACGCAGCCCTACAGTATACGTCACGACCGACCTTCCCTCGAAGGAGCATCCATGACCGCCCTCACCCTCACCGTGCGCGGCAGCGCCCGCGCCGAGCTGGCCCCCGAGCGCGCCACCGTGCGGTTCACCGTCAGCGCCGACGGGGCCGAGCGGGATGCGGTGCTCGAGGCTGCTCGCACCGCCCTGGCCCGCACCACCGCAGCGCTCGAGTCGCACGCCGCCGCGACCACCGCCGCCTCCACCACCGCCACGGCCGCTCTCGAGTGGTCGGTCGACCAGCTCGCGGTGAGCGCCCAGCGGCCGTGGACGAACGATGGCAGCCAGGCGCCGCTCGTGCACCGGGCGAGCGCGCAGGGTCGTGCGGTCGTGCCCGGAGACGGCGTCGCCGCGGCCGCCCTCGTCGACGCGCTCGCCGCCGACGCGCTCGTCACGATCGACGGCGTCGAGTGGTCGCTCACCGAGGCGACAGCCGCGCGGGCGCGGGCCGACGTGCGGGCGCGGGCGGTCGCCGACGCGCTCGAGGCCGCCGAGACCCTGGCCTCCGCGGTCGGGCGGCCGAGCATCCAGGTGACGGCCCTCGCCGACCCCGGCATGCTCGACGGCGGCGGAAGCGGCGGCGGGCCGCAGCCGCGCTTCGAGAAGGCGATGGCGATGGCTGCCGACATGGGCGGCGGGTTCACGCTGCAGCCGCAGCCGATCGTCGTCGAGGCGGCCGTCGACGCGCGGTTCAGCGCCGCCTGAGCAGGCGCGCGCAGGCGGGCGGCGTTACCAGCGGGGCTACTCGCCCATCCTGTTGCGGGTGCGCATGGCGCGCTCGGCCTCACGCTTGTCCTGCCGCTCGCGCAGCGCGTGCCGCTTGTCGTACTCCTTCTTGCCCTTCGCGACGGCGAGCTCGACCTTGGCGCGCCCGTCGCTGAAGTAGATGCGCAGCGGCACGAGGGTGTAGCCGCCCTCTTTCACCTTCTGGCTGATCTTGATGATCTGCGCCTTGTGCAGCAGCATCTTGCGCTTGCGCCGCGGCGGGTGATTGGTCCACGTGCCCTGCGTGTACTCGGGGATGTGCACGGCATCGAGCCAGGCCTCGCCGTTGTCGATGAAGCCGTAACCGTCGACGAGGCTCGCCCGGCCCTGCCGCAGCGACTTGACCTCGGTGCCGCTCAGCACGAGGCCGGCCTCGTAGGTGTCCTCGATCGCGTAGTCGTGCCGCGCCTTGCGGTTGGTCGCCACGACCTTCTCGCCCTTCTCCTTCGGCACGGTTCACCTCCTGCGTTCGACCGACGGATGCTGCGCGCGCCCCGCGCGCAGCCCTCCAGCATACCCGGGCGCCGGGCACGAACGTCTGCAGAACGGGCAGCGGACGGCGGCAGCGGGCTGCACCCCGCGTTCTGCCGACGTTCGTGCTCGCCCGTGAGCTCGACGGCGCGGGCGACCGCGCTCAGACCCGCAGGTAGCGGGTGATGGCGACGTTGGCCGAGAGCGCCGCGAGCACGGCGCCGGCAGCGATGAGCAGCGGCACCACGAGCAGGGCATCCTGCAGGCCCACGAACGAGGTCAGGGGCAGGGTCTCGGCCAGGTAGCCCTGCACGAAGAACTGCACGATGGCCACGACGGCGAGCCCGGCGAGCACCGAGCCGATGAGCGCCGCGACGACGCCCTCGATGATGAACGGGGTCTGGATGAACCGGTTCGACGCCCCCACGAGACGCATGATGCCGATCTCGCGTCGACGCGAGAAGGCGCTCAACCGGATCGTCGTGGCGATGAGCAGCGCCGCGGCCACGAGCATGAGGGCCGCGATGCCGATGGCGGTGAAGCTCGCCGCGTTGAGGATGGCGAAGATCTGCTCGAGATAGCTGCGCTGATCGACAATGCTCTCGACCCCGACGAGCCCGCCGAGCGCGTCGACGAGGATGTCGCTCTGCGTCGGGTCGATGAGGTTGACCCAGAAGGCCTCGGGCAGCAGCTCGGGCGTGATGAGGTCGGCGACCGCCTGGCCCTCGAACTGCTCCTGGAAGCGCGCGAACGCCTCCTCCTGCGTCTCGAAGTAGAACGTGTCGATGAACGGCGCGAGCGTCTCGCTCTCGAGCTGGGCCTGCACGAGCGCCACCTGGTCGGGCGTCGCGGCCTGCTGGTCGCAGCCGCCGACCGTCGAGAACTCGGTGCAGAGGTAGACGGCGACCTGGGCGCGGTCGAACCAGTACGACTTCATCTGGGTGATCTGCATCTGCAGCAGCACCGCGGCGCCGACGAAGGTCAGCGAGATGAACGTGACGAGCACGACCGAGATGACCATGCTGAGGTTGCGGCGCAGACCCTGCCCGACCTCGGAGATCACGAGACCGAGTCTCATCGGGCATCACCGAGCCCGAATCCCTGCGTCACGATCGGGGTCGCCTGCGTCTTGTAGCCGCCCCCGCGCTCATCGCGCACGACGCGCCCGCCGATGACCTCGATCACGCGCCGCTGCAGGCGGTCGACGATGCCCGCGTCGTGCGTGGCCATGATGACGGTCGTGCCGTTGGCGTTGATGCGCTCGAGCAAGGCCATGATCCCGCCACTGGTTTCGGGGTCGAGGTTGCCTGTCGGCTCATCGGCGAGCAGGATGGCGGGCTTGTTGACGACGGCCCGGGCGATCGCGACGCGCTGCTGCTCACCGCCCGAGAGCTCGTGCGGGTAGCGCTGGGCCTTGCCGTCGAGGCCGACCGTCTGCAGCGCATCGGGCACCGCCTCGTGGATGAACCCGGCGCTCTTGCCGATGACCTGCAGCGAGAACGCCACGTTGTCGAAGACGGTCTTGTTGGGCAGCAGGCGGAAGTCTTGGAAGACGACTCCGAGATTGCGCCGGAAGTACGGCACCTTGCGGCTCGAGATGCGCCCGAGGTCCTGCCCCAGCACGTGGATGGTGCCGGTCGACGGCTTCTCCTCCTTCAGCACCAGGCGCAGGAAGGTCGATTTGCCCGACCCGGAGGCGCCGACGAGGAACACGAACTCGCCGCTGAGAATCTCGAGGCTGACGCCGTTGAGCGCCGGCCGCGCGGTGCCGCGGTAGACCTTGGTGACCTCGTCGAATCGAATCATCGCTGGCCAGCGTAGGCGGGGGCGCGGGCGGTGCCGGGCTGCGACACCCACCGCGGCGCACTTCCCAGCACCCTCCGAACCGCTCCGGCGGCGGGATGCGGGCTCGCGCCGCGCCTAGGGCTGGGTCACCCCGACCACCGTGCCCTCGAGATCGCGGAACGCGGCGTACCGCCCCCAGCCCTCGACGGCCTCGACCTCGGCGGCGATCTCGCCCCCGGCCTCGACGGCGCGCGCGAGCACCCCGTCGAGGTCGTCGACGGTGAGGTAGAACCGCACGCCCTCGCCGCTCGGCACGTAATCGTCGCCCTCGGTGAGGGCGAGGCCGGTCGGCTCGACCCCGCCGACGGGCTCGTCCGTCGGGAAGAACACCATGCGCTGCCCGTCGACCTCGGTGATCTCGAGCTCGACGGCGAAGACGCGCGCGTAGAAGGCACGGGCCCGCTCGAGGTCGCGGGCGGGAATCTCGACGATGCTGACGCTCACCAT
>JAIXXG010000044.1 GCA_027490915.1 Microbacteriaceae bacterium | reverse complement strand
GACGGCCTTCACATCGTGACGGGTGACCGCTTCGCGACGGGCGAGGTCGGCGATGTCGTCGTCGCCGAAGTCGGCGACGACCGCCCGCAGCTGGCGCGCCTCCTCGGCCGTGAGCCGTCGCGCGCCGAACAGGCCCGCCTCGGTCAGGTGGATGAGCCACTCGACCTCGACGTGGATGCGGGCCCGGTTGAGCCCCGCCTCGCTCAGGTGCTCGCCGAGAGCCGAGACCTGCTGCTGGTAGCGCCCGTCGAGCGGGCTGAGGGGCTGGGTGCTGAGCGGGCTCATGAGGAGACTCCCTGTCGGATTCCGGGTTCGAGCTGACGGAAGAGCGCCGTGCACGAGCGCTCGATCATGGCGAGCACGGCGTCGAACATCGCCGCGTCGGAGTAGTAAGGGTCGGGCACGTCGAGCACTCCGGCGGCCTCCGGGTCGAAGCTCAGCAGCAGGTGCACCTTCGCCCGTGCGTCATCGTCGGGGGCCCACGACTTCAGGATGCGCTCGTGCGTGCGGTCGAACGCGATGATGAGGTCGAGGCCGTCGAACCACGACACGTCGAACTGCCGAGCGCGATGGCCGCCGCCGTCGTAGCCGCGCGCCGCGAGCGTCGCGACGGTGCGGGGGTCGCTCGCCTCGCCCACGTGCCACTCGCCGGTGCCGGCGGAGTGCACACTCACCTGGTGCTCCCAGCCGCGGGCCCGGATGAGTTCGCGGAAGACCGCCTCGGCCATCGGCGACCGGCAGATGTTGCCCGTGCACACGAAGCAGATGCGGAAGACGCCGGGGTCGGTCACGACCCGGTCGAAGCTCATGCCCCCATTGTGGCCCAGGGTCGCCTCCTCCACAGCCGGGCGGCCGGGCCGTGCGGTGTCGGACCGCGCCGTCGCACGCCCGACCCCGCGTCACGGCGGGCACGATCAGCGCACCGGATGCCCGCCGACCCCGAGAGGAGGCCCCCGTGCACGCCTCCCCCCTCGATGCGTCGCTCTCGGGATCGGTCGACGATCTGCAGCGCCAGACCGCCCGCGTCGTCGAGCTCGCCCACCATCTCGACGCTCTCGTCGCGCAGATGCCCACGGCCGACGCCGGAGCCGCCTGGTGGGGCCCCGCTCGCGAGGCCGTGCAGGTCGCACTCGACATCGAGCGTGAGCGGCTCTGGCGCGAGGCGCAGCGCGCCCACGGTGCGGCCGATCAGCTGCGCCTGCACCTCTCGGCGGCGAGCGGGCTGCTCCCTGCGGGGCTGCCGTGAGCGGCGGGCTCGCGGTCGGCGTCGGCGTCGGGGTCGCGACCGACGAGCTGCTGCGGCTCGCCCGTGCGGCCGAGGCGGTGGCCGAGCAGTGCGGCGACCTCGTGCGACGGGTGCCGGCACTGCGCACGGGCCAGCACGCCTCCGTCGACGCCGACCTCTGGCAGCTCGAGGGATCGACCCGTCGTGCCGCTGAGCGGCTCGGCGACATCGCCACCTCGCTGCGGGCCGCCGCCGGGCTCTACGACGCGGGGGAGTGGGTGGTCGTGACGGCGATCGAGAGCATCGCCGCCCAGGCGGCCGCCGCGGCCGGGCTCGTCGTGTCGCGCCTCGGCATCGTCGTGGTGCCCGGCCTGCTCGGGGCAGCCGCCGCCGGGGCCATCGGCTGGGTGCTAGCGCCGGCCGCTGCGCGGGACGAGCTGCTCGAGGGGGCCGCCCGCCTGCTGAGCGACCCGCGCGCGGTCGAGGCGCTTCGGGCGTCGCTGAGCCTCGTCGACGATGCGCTGCTCGGCGCTCTCGGAATGCCGCCCTCCATCGTCGGGGCCATCGGCGAGACGGGCGCGGGCGTGTCGGGCATCGACAGCGCCGCGGGCCTCGTCGCCAGCCTTGCCGCCATCGCAGGCGTGCGGGGCATCGCCCCGGTGCTCGTCGATCGCGTCGGCGGCGACCTGCGCCGGGGCGGCGACCGGCAGGAGGTCAGCCCTCCTGGATCGCTCGCCGAGCGGGTCGCGCGCATCCCCGACGCCGATGCGCCGATCCGCATCGAGCGCTACACGCTGCCCGACGGCTCGGAGCATGTCGAGGTCTACATCGCCGGCACCGATGCGCACGCGGCTCTCGGGGGCGACCAGCCCTGGGACATGGCGAGCAACATCGCGCTGGTCGCCGGGCTCGACGCCTCGTCGCTGCAGGCGGTACGCGCGGCGCTCGCCGCGGAGGGGGTGACGGCACAGACCTCGATCGTCTTCACCGGGTACTCGCAGGGCGGGGCGATCGCCGCCCAGCTGGCCGAGTCGGGCGACTACGCCACCGCCGGGCTCGTGACGATCGGGGCGCCCAGCGGGGGCATGCCCGTCACGGGCAGCTATCCGGCTGTCGTGATCGAGCACCGCGACGACCTCGTGCCGGTGCTCTCCGGGCTGCGGCGCGACACCACAGCGGTGGTCGTGCGCGCCGACGCGCTCGAGGCCGGATCCACCCCGAGCGGCGCTCTGCCCGCGCACGATCGCGACCGCTACGCCGCGACGGCGGCAACGGCCGACCAGCACGACTCGGCGGTGCTGCAGGCCGCGGTCGCCGCCCTGCCCGCTGCCGCGGGCGCCGGGGTCGCGGTCAGCTACACGGCGGCGCGCATCCCGAGCCCCGCCCCGAACTGAGGTGGGGGGGCGATCGAGGGTGCTGCGCTACACCCGCTTGCGACCGACGAAGGGTCGCAGCAGCACGCCGATGAGCCAGTTGAGCAGACCCAGCACGACCGCGCCGAGAACACCCCACCAGAACCCGTCGACCGTGAGGCCGAAGCCGAGCAGGCTCGAGATCCATGCGACGAGCAGCAGCAGCAGGCCGTTGACCACGAGCGCGATGAGTCCCAGGGTCAGCAGGTAGATGGGGAAGGCGACGATGCGGATCGCGTTTCCGATCACCGAGTTCACGAGGCCGAAGATCACGGCGACGAGCAGGTAGGTCAGAGCGAGCGCCACCTGGTCGCCCTCCGAGCCGTACGACGCGACCTTCACCCCCTCGACGATGATCGTCGTGAGCCAGAGAGCGATGCTGGTGATGATCACGCGGATCAGGAAGCGTCCCATGGCTCCACTATGCCCGGCGCGCGTCGCCAGCGGCAATCGACCGGGCGGTGAACAGCGGCCGCACGGCGCGCCCGACGTAGGCTGAGCGGGTGACCGAGACCCCGCCCTCCGTGCGGCTGCGGCCCGAGATCATCGCGCTGCCCGCCTACAAGCAGGGGCGGCCCGCCGCCGCCGACGCCTTCAAGCTGTCGAGCAACGAGAATCCGTTCCCCGTGCACCCCGCGGTGCAGGCCGCCATCCGCGACCTCGACATCAACCGCTACCCCGATGCCACCGCGCTCGTCGTGCGCGAGCGCCTCGCCGAGCGGCACGGCGTCACCCCCGACGAGATCATCGTCGGCGCCGGCTCCGTCGCGCTGCTGACCCAGCTGATCAGCGCGGCCGCGGGGGCGGAGGACGAGGTCGTCTACGCGTGGCGCAGCTTCGAGGCGTATCCGGGACTCGTCACCGTCGCGGGGGCCTCGAGCGTGCGTGTTCCCCTGACGCCGGATGCCCGCCACGACCTGCCCGCCATGGCCGCCGCCGTGACCGACCGCACCCGCGCGCTCATCGTGTGCACGCCCAACAACCCGACCGGCCCCATCGTGATGGCCGAGGAGTTCGCCGCCTTCATGGCCGCGGTGCCGGCCGATCGCCTCGTGATCCTCGACGAGGCCTACGCCGAGTTCGTCGACGACCCGGCCGCGGTCGACGGCGCGGCGCTCGTGCGGCGCTACCCGAACCTCGTCATCCTGCGCACGTTCTCGAAGGCCTACGGGCTCGCCGGGCTGCGGGTCGGCTACGCGATCGGACCGGAGTCGGTGCTCGACGCGGCGCGCAGCACGGCGATTCCCCTCGCGGTCACCGAGGCCGCGCAGCGCGCTGTGCTCGCGGCGATGGAGGTCGAGCACGAGCTGCTCGACCGCGTGCGGCAGCTCGCCGAGCGGCGGGATGCCGTGCAGGCGGCCCTGCGCGAGCAGGGCTGGCGCCTGCCGGTGTCGCAGGGCAACTTCGTGTGGCTGCCGACCGGGCCGGCCACGGCCGCCGCGGGCGAGGCCTTCGCCGCTGCCGGGATCGTCGGGCGGGTGTTCCCACCGGAGGGCATCCGCATCTCGATCGGGGAGGCCGAATCTGTCGAGACCCTGGTGCGGGTCGCGGGCGAGGTTGTCCGAACCCTCTGACCAGGGCCCCCAGGCCCGGGCCTAGAGTGGAACGCATGTCGTACACCCCGGAGACGCTGCAGCTGCTCGCGCCCGACGGAACGCGGGTCGTGAGCGACGCCACCGAGGCCTACCTGCCCTACGTGGATGCTCTCACCGAGCAGCAGCTGCGCGAGTTCTACCGCACCATGCGGGTCATCCGCCGCTTCGACATCGAGGCCGGCAACCTGCAGCGGCAGGGGCAGCTGGCCCTGTGGATCCCGAGCCTCGGGCAGGAGGCCGCGCAGGTCGGCTCGGGCTTCGCCGCGCGCGCGCACGACCACATCTTCCCCGCCTACCGCGAGCACGCCGTCGGCCACATCCGCGGTCTGGATGTCGTGCAGATCATCAAGATGCTGCGCGGCCTCACCCACGGCGGCTGGAACCCGGCCGAGACCGGCAACTTCCACCTCTACACGCTCGTCATCGGCTCGCAGTCGCTGCACGCCACCGGGTACGCCATGGGTCTGCGCTTCGACGGGCTCGTCGGCACGGGCGACCCCGAGACCGACACGGCCGTGCTCGTCTACTTCGGCGATGGCGCGACGAGCCAGGGCGACGTCAACGAGGCCTTCGTCTTCGCCCAGAGCTACCAGACCCCGCAGGTGTTCTTCCTGCAGAACAACCACTGGGCGATCTCCGTGCCCGTGCGCGTGCAGTCGCGCACGCCGCTGTTCCACCGGCCGCGCGGGTTCGGCATCCCCAGCCAGCAGATCGACGGCAACGACGTGCTCATCAGCTACGCGGTGACCGCCGCGAGCCTCGACGCCGCTCGGGCGGGCGAGGGGCCGCAGTTCATCGAGGCGCTCACCTACCGCATGGGCGCGCACACGACGAGCGACGACCCGACGAAGTACCGCGACGACGACGAGCTGCACTACTGGCAAGAGCGCGACCCGATCGCCCGTTTCGAGGCGTACCTGCGCGGACTCGGCGAGAGCGAGGCGTTCTTCACCGAGGTGGCGGAGGAGGCCGAGCAGTTCGCGAGCGAGGCCCGTGCCCGCACCCTCGCGCTCGAGCCGCCGCCGGCCGAGTCGATGTTCTCCCACGTCTACAGCGAGCCGCATCCGATGATGGATGCCCAGCGCCAGGCCCTGGCCGACTTCGAGGCGTCGTTCGAGGGGGGTGCCGCGTGAGCATCGAGACGATGACGATGGCGAAGGCCCTGAACGCGGGCCTTGCGGCAGCGATGAGCCGCGACCCGAAGGTCGTACTCATGGGTGAGGACATCGGCCCCCTCGGCGGTGTCTTCCGTGTGACCGAGGGGCTGCAGGCGCAGTTCGGCGCGAATCGCGTGCTCGACACCCCGCTCGCCGAGTCGGGCATCGTCGGCACCGCGATCGGGCTCGCGATGCGCGGGTACCGCCCCGTCTGCGAGATCCAGTTCGACGGCTTCATCTTCCCGGGCTTCGACCAGATCACCTCCCAGCTCGCCAAGCTCACCGCGCGGCACGAGGGATCGCTGCAACTGCCGGTCGTCATCCGGGTGCCGTTCGGTGGCCACATCGGCGCGGTCGAGCACCACCAGGAGAGCCCCGAGGCCTACTTCGCCCACACGCCCGGCCTGCGGGTCGTCAGTCCGGCGACCCCGCACGACGCGTACTGGATGATCCAGGATGCGATCACCAGCCCCGACCCCGTGCTCTTCTTCGAGCCCAAGAGCCGCTACTGGCCCAAGGGCGACGTCGACTTCGCCGAGCGCGGGGCGCCGTTGCACGCCAGCCGGGTCGTGCGCGCGGGCACCGAGGTGACGCTCGTCGGCTACGGACCCATGGTCTCGATGCTGCTGCAGGCCGCCGAAGTCGCGCAGGGCGAGGGCACGAGCATCGAGGTCGTCGACCTCCGCTCGATCTCACCGATCGACTGGGAGCCGCTGCTCGAGTCGGTGCGCAAGACCGGCCGCCTCATCGTGGCCCACGAGGCCCCCGGATTCGTCTCCGTCGGCTCCGAGATCGCCGCGACCGTGACGGAGCGCGCGTTCTACTCGCTCGAGGCTCCCGTGCTGCGCGTCGCCGGGTTCGACACCCCGTTCCCGCCCGCGAAGCTCGAGAGCGCGTACCTGCCCGACGTCGACCGCATCCTCGAGGCCGTCGACCGCTCGCTGGCCTACTAGGAGAGTGCACGAT
>JAIXXG010000097.1 GCA_027490915.1 Microbacteriaceae bacterium | reverse complement strand
GAGCCGGGGTCGGTCGCGCAGGCGGCGATCGCGCCCCCCGGCATCACTGCGCTGCACGACCTCGTCGAGCTCGCCGCGAACATCGGCGACAACGCCAACGCCGTCACGCGCTTCGTGCTTGTGAGCCGCAGCCGCGCGATCCCGCCGCGCACGGGCGCCGACAAGACGAGCATCATCGCCGAGCTGCCCGACGACGCCCCGGGCCGCCTGCTCGAGATGCTCGAGCAGTTCGCCACGCGCGGCGTCAACATGAGCCTCATCGAGTCGCGTCCGATCGGCGACGCCCTCGGGCGCTACCGGTTCGTCATCGACCTCGACGGACACGTGCACGACGAGCGCGTCGCCGATGCGCTGCTCGGCCTGCGCCGCTTCAGCCCCAACGTCATCTTCCTGGGCTCGTACCCGCGTGCCGACGCCCGCCAGATCGAGGTGGTCTCGCAGTACGGCGACGAGGTCTTCACGGATGCGCGCGACTGGCTGCGCGCGATCCTCAGCGGCGAGCCCGACGTCGAGGCGTAGCGCACCGCCGAACCGCGGCATCGCCGGCCTGCAGCATCGCCGGCCTGCAGCATCGCCGGCCTGCAGCGCCGCCGGACCACCGCACGGCCGCCATCAGGCTGTCTCGGTGCCACTCGCACCCGTCATGCGACCGCGATGACATGAAACCGCTCTCACCCGACAACACGAAACTTTCGGCTTTGACTTGGTCACGAAACGATAACGTTAAGTTGCTAAAGACAACATATGCGTTGTTTCGCTCAGGAATGCCTGCTTATAGTCAGCGCGACCCGACCACGTTCGCGCAAGGGAGCGCCATGTCTCGACGACGCCGTTTCGAAACTATCGGAGCAACTTCTCTCATCCTCGCCCTCGTTGGGGGCACCGTCACCGCCGCGAGCGCCGCTGACACCGTCATCGCCAGCGATGACTTCAGCGCTCCGCTCAGCTCGTCCTGGCAGCAGAGCGGTGGGCCCACCCTCTCCGTGGTCGACGTCGAGGGCGACCCGGCACTGCAGGTCGCGAATCGCACCAACGACTACGACGGCATCGAGACGGCCCCGGGCGTCATCGACGCCGGCGAGACCTACGACGTCTCGATGCGCGTGCGGCTCGCCGCGGGCACTGCGGGCACCGCGACCTTCAAGCTTGTCGCTGTTCCCGGGTATGCGACCGTGCCCGGCACCGAGCTCGCCGTGACCGCCGATGGCTGGACGACTCTGAGCGGCCGCTACACGATGCCCGACGACGCGGTCGATCCGAAGTTCTACATCGGAACCTCGGCTCTGAGCGGCGCCTACACCTACCTCGTCGACGACGTCGAGCTGACGCTCGTCGACACGAGTGCACCGGTCGTCGTCGTGGTCTCCGACGACGACTTCAGTGCGCCTCTCGATGCCGCGTGGCGGCAGAGCGGCGGCCCGACCCTCTCGATCGTCGAGGTCGACGGCAACCCCGCGCTGCAGATCGCCAACCGGGCGAACGACTACGACGGCATCGAGACCGCACCGGGCACGCTCGAGCCCGGCGGCACCTACACGGTGTCGGTGCGCGCCCGGGTCGCGGCCGATGCCGGCGGCACCCCGTCGCTGCGGTTCGTGCAGAACTACCAGGTCGCCGGCGCCGAGCAGTACATCTGGGTCGACGGCACCAACACCACGCTCACCGCCGACGGCTGGGTGACCATCACGGGCACCTTCACGATTCCGGAGGCGGCGACCAACCCGCGCATCTACACGGGCACCTCCGCCCTGGCCGGGGCCTACACGTACCTCCTCGACGACCTGCTGCTGACCACCACGCAGCAGGACGATGGCTCGGGCCCGACCGACCCGGGCACGCCCGGCGCGGTCGTGCTCGAGACCAGCTTCGAGGAGGGCCTCGCCCCGTGGCAGCTGCGGCGCTCCAGTGCCATCGAGGGCATCACGCCCGACGCCACCGTCACCAGCGACCTCGCGCGCACCGGCGCGCAGTCGGCGGTCGTTCTCAACCGCGGCAATCAGGGCGACGGACTCGGTCTGCCCACCGCGGGCATCCTGCTGCCGGGGCTGAGCTACGAGCTCACCGCGTGGGTGCGCTTCGCGAGCGGCCAGCCCGCGGGCGACATCTGGGTCACCCTGCAGGCCGACAGCTCGTTCCTGACGCAGGCGCAGATCACCGGCCTCACCAACAATGGCTGGACGCAGATCGAGGCAGCGGTCACGATGCCGCCGACCGAGCCGGCGACGGGCCTGCTCTACCTCGAAACCGCGTATGTCGCTCCGCCCGCGACCGGCAACACGAGCACCTTCTACGTGGACGACGTCACGATCACGCAGGCCGAGGAGCTCACCATCGAGGACGACCTCACGCCGATCCTCAGCACCGTCGACTTCCCGATCGGTGTGGCGGTCGACGCGCGCGAGACCGGCGGCGCCCAGGCCGACCTGGTGAACCTGCACTTCGAGCAGCTGACGGCCGAGAACTCCATGAAGCCCGAGGCCTTCTACAACGGCGCTCGTGAGTTCGTCGCCCCTGCCGACGCGACCGCGGTGATGGACTTCGCGGCCGAGAACGACCTGCGCGTCTGGGGTCACACGCTGGTCTGGCACGCGCAGACCCCGGCCTGGTTCTTCCAGACCGCCGAGGGGGCGCCGCTCACCACCTCCGACACCGACAAGCAGGTGCTGCGCGACCGCATGCGCGACCACATCTTCGCGGTGGCCGAGCTGTACGCCGACGAGTACGGCCTCTACGGAGACGGCAACCCGATCGTCGCGTTCGACGTCGTCAACGAGGTCATCACCGACGCGAGCGGGCTCGCCGATGGTCTGCGCCGCAGCGAGTGGTACCGCATCCTGGGCGAGGAGTTCATCGACCTGGCGTTCCAGTACGCCGACGAGGCCTTCAACGACGAGTTCGCGGCGCCCGGCAGCGACCGCCCGGTGGCGCTGTTCATCAACGACTACAACACCGAGCTGACCCCGAAGGGCACCCGGATGCTCGCTCTGCTCGAGCGCCTGCTCGAGCGCGGCGTGCCGGTCGACGGTGTCGGTCACCAGATGCACGTGAGCCTGTCGTTCCCGGTCGACGATCTCGGTGCGACGCTCGACCGCTTCGCGCCGCTCGGCCTCCTGCAGGCCGTGACCGAGCTCGACGTGCCCACCGGCACGCCGGAGTCGGAGGCGAAGTTCATCGACCAGGGGTACTTCTACCGGGACGCGTTCCGCGCCTTCCGCGACTTCCACGACCGCACCGATCAGCTGTTCTCGGTGACGGTGTGGGGCCTCTCCGACAACCGCAGCTGGCGTGCGGCGAACGGCGGCCCGCTGCTCTTCGACGAGCGCCTGCAGGCCAAGCCGGCGTACTTCGGGGTGGTCGACGACGACCTCGAGGCTCCGCAGCGCTCGGCCAACGTGTTCGGCGCGACCGTGACCACGGTCGACGACCGGCAGTGGCAGCGCATGCCCGACGTGCGCATCGACAGCTCCGCGACCTTCCAGGTGCGGTGGTCGGTCGACGAGCTGCACGTGCTCGTCGAGGTGGACGACGCGACGCCGCAAGCCACCGACGCCATCGAGCTCGAACTCGAGGGCACCACGGTGACCGTCGACCGCGATGACGCGCAGGTCAGCACCGCCAGCGGCTGGGCCACGGTCGTGAGCCTGCCCCTCGGCGGAGCGGGCGAGGGCGACCTCGTCGACTTCGACGTGCGGGTGATCGACGGCGGCGACCTGCGGTCGGCCTGGAACGCCCCCGGCGTGCTCGGCACGCTCACTCTGCTCGAGCCGTTGAGCTTCGTCGAGGTCGTCGAGACGGCGACCGCGCCGGTCATCGACGGTGCGATCGACGAGGCCTGGGCCGCGGCGACCGTGGTCGAGACCGGCAAGCAGGTCGAGGGCACGAGCGGCGCGACGGCGGAGGTGCGCACGCTGTGGCGCGACGACCGACTGTACGTGCTCATGGAGGTCGCCGACCCGGTGATCGATGTGAGCGGCTCCGACCCCTGGATTCAGGACTCGGTCGAGGTGTACGTCGACGCGGGCAACTTCAAGAACGGCTCATACCGGTACGACGACATGCAGCTGCGCATCAGCGCCGCGAACGTCGTGACGGTCGGGGCGGGTGATGAGGCCTTCCAGCGGGCGCGCATCGAATCGCAGACGGCCACCGTCGACGGCGGCTACATCGTCGAGATCTCGATCAGCCTGCTCACCGAGTCGGGGCTCGGCACGGTGCACGGCCTCGACTTCCAGGTCAACGACGCCGCGAGCGGTGCCCGTCAGTCGATCCGCAACTGGGCCGACCCGAGCGCCCAGGGCTACCTGTCGACGGCCCGCTGGGGTGTCGGTCAGCTGGTGGCGGCGCCGGATGCGGAGCCGCAGCTCGTGATCGACGCCGAGTCGCCCCAGCCGGGCGAGCAGGTCTCCTTCTCGCTCGACGGTCTTGAGCCCGGCGCCGAGGTGGAGCTCGTGCTCGTGCCCGACACCGGGGACACGCAGCCCGTGCTCGGGGTGTCGGTGGTGCGGGCATCCGCCGCCGCCCCGGCAGCGGCGATCGAGTTCCCGCTCTCGCTCGGCTTCTTCACGGCCGATGAGAACGGGCGGGTTGCCGGCACGGTGACGATCCCCGCGATCGTGCCGCCGGGTGACTACCTGATCCTGGCGCTCGTCGACGGCGAGGAGGTGGCCTCGTCGAGCATCACCGTCGCGGCGGCCGCGCCCACCAGCCCAGGGCAGCTGTCGAACACCGGCGCAGCGGACGTCGCGACCCTGCTCGCGATCGCCGCGCTGCTGATGGCCTGCGGACTCGTGGTGGTGCTCCGTAGCAGCCGTCGGGCGTCAACCCGAAACGCCTGACGACACCGAGCGGGGGCCGTCGACACTGCGTCGGCGGCCCCGCTCCCTCCGGGCTACGTCGCGCGCGGCACCCGCACCACGAGCGACGCCGGCGCCACGCGCGCGGCGATCGCCGTGACCTCGCCCATCGCTTCGCCGTCGATCTCGAACTCCTCGGCGCGCTCGAAAGCGAGCGTCATGCGGCGGCCCTGGAAGTAGCGCAGCGCGCGCACGGTCTTGTCGGCGGCCAGGATGCGCCGCCCCAGCTTGCTGCGCTGCAGCACGCCGTTCTCCCACGCCACGGCGTAGCCCACGCGCATCCAGCCCCACAGGTTGCGGGGCCGCATCGCCACGACGTCGAGAAGCCCGTCGTCGATCTCGGCCTCGGGCAGCAGCAGCACGCCGCCGGGCAGGGTGCCGCAGTTGCCGATGAGCAGGGTGTGCACGGTCGTGGCGCGCTCGGGGCTGCCGTCGAGCGTGTAGCGCACGCGCACGGCGTCGACGTCGCGCACGATGCGCGCGGTGGCCTCGACGTAGGCGAGCCAGCCGACCCTCTTCTTCAGCTCGGGGTTGGTGGCGCTGATCATCTTCGCGTCGAGCCCGATGCCGACCATCACGACGAAGGCGTGCGTCTCGGTGCCGCCGTCAGCGCGGGTGATCTCGGCGAGCCCCACATCGATGGCGTGGTCGACCCCGGTGGCGGCGAGGCTCACCGACTCGGCCATCCGGCCGATCGGCAGACCGAGGTTGCGCGCCAGCAGGTTGCCGGTGCCCGAGGGCACCAGCACGAGTGGGATGCCCGAGTCGAGCATCCCCTCGGCGACCGCACGCACCGTGCCGTCGCCGCCCGCGGCGATGACGGCGGCGACACCGGCGGCGATGGCCTCGCGCGCACGGCCCTGGCCTGGGTCGTCGACGCTCGTCTCGAGCCACAGCGATGGCGCCCAGCCGGCCTCCTGCTCGACGGTCGCGACGGCGGCCCGCAGGGCGTCGACGTCGACCTTCACCGGATTGACGACGACAGCCGCGCGGGCGCGATCGGGTGCGCCGCCGGGGCTGCTCATGGCGTCAGGGTAGAGCATGCTGCTTGGCGGCCGCGTGCCAGACTAGAGGCGTGATCGACCCCCAGCTGCTGCGCGAGAACCCCGACATCGTCCGACGCTCGCAGCAGGCCAGGCGGGCGGATGCGCAGCTGGTCGACGCCGCCATCGAGGCCGACCGGCAGCGGCGCGAGGCGATCGCCGCCTTCGAGTCTCTGCGGGCCGAGCAGAACGCCCACGGCAAGCAGGTCGCGGCCGCGCCGAAAGAGCAGAAGGCCGCGCTCGTCGCGCAGGCGCAGCAGCTCGCCGCCGACGTGAAGGCCGCCCAGGCCGCGGCGACGGAGGCCGAGGCGCGGTTCGCGGAGGTCGCGGGGGGCATCCCGAACGTCATCATCGACGGCGTGCCGGAGGGCGGCGAGGACGACTTCGTGACGCTGCGGGAGGTCGGCACGAAGCCGACGTTCGACTTCGAGCCGCGCGACCACCTCGCGCTCGGCGAGCTGCTCGACGCGATCGACATGGAGCGCGGCGTGAAGGTCTCGGGCTCGCGCTTCTACTTCCTCAAGGGCGTCGGCGCGCGGCTCGAGCTCGCGCTCATGACCTACGCCCTCGACACCGCGCTCGATGCCGGGTTCACCCCGCTCATCACCCCGACGCTCGTCAAGCCCGAGGTCATGAGCGGCACCGGCTTCCTCGGCGCGCACGCCGACGAGATCTACTACCTGCCCAACGACGAGCTCTACCTGACGGGCACGAGCGAGGTCGCCCTCGCCGGGTACCACGCCGACGAGATCATCGACGTGAGTTCGGGCCCGCTGCGCTACGCCGGCTGGTCGACCTGCTACCGGCGTGAGGCCGGCAGCTACGGCAAAGACACGCGCGGCATCATCCGCGTGCACCAATTCCAGAAGCTCGAGATGTTCAGCTACATCGACCCGGCCGAGGCCGAGGCCGAGCACGAGCGCCTGCTCGCGATGCAGGAGGGCATGCTGCAGTCGCTCGGCCTGGCCTACCGCGTGATCGACACGGCGGCGGGCGACCTCGGCTCGAGCGCGGCCCGCAAGTTCGACGTCGAGGCCTGGGTTCCGACCCAGGGCGCGTATCGCGAGCTCACCAGTACGAGCAACTGCACGACGTTCCAGGCGCGGCGCCTCGGCGTGCGCTTCCGGGGCGAGGGCGGCAAGACGGCCCCGGTCGCAACGCTCAACGGCACGCTCGCCACGACCCGCTGGCTCGTCGCCCTGCTCGAGACCCATCAGCGCGCCGACGGCTCGGTCGTGGTGCCGGCCCCTCTGCGGCCGTACCTGCGCGGCCTCGAGGTTCTGGAGCCGGTGGGATGACCGAGCAGCGCATGAGCGAGCAGCGCCCGGCGGGCACCAAGCTCATCGCCCTCGACATCGACGGCACCGTGCTGCACGAAGACGGCACGCTGCCCGACGCGGCGCTCGCCGAGGTGCACCGCCTGCGCGACGCGGGCCACGAGGTGATGCTCGCCACGGGCCGCTCGGTCGCGATGACGCTGCCCGTGCTCGACCGACTCGACATCACGCCGACCTACGTCGTCGCCTCGAACGGCGCCATCCTGCTCAAGCGCGACCCCGATGCGCCGACGGGCTACCGACGCCACCACGTCGAGACCTTCGACCCCACCGAGGTGCTCACGAGCATCCGCCCGCATCTGACGCACGCGAACTACGCGGTCGAGGACGAGACGGGGCTCTACCGCTACACCGGCTGGTTCCCCGACGGGGCGCTCGGCGCGGTCAGCGAGGAGGTGCCGTTCGAGCAGCTGTGCGCCGAGCCGGCCACGCGCGTCGTCGTCATCTCGCCCGGCCACGCGATGGACGAGTTCCTCGCCGCCGTCGA
This sequence comes from Microbacteriaceae bacterium, assembly GCA_027490915.1. Taxonomy (GTDB): domain Bacteria; phylum Actinomycetota; class Actinomycetes; order Actinomycetales; family Microbacteriaceae; genus Microcella. The sequence goes on along the minus strand of JAIXXG010000097.1, from coordinate 61 downwards.
GCTCATGGGCCTGCACCAGGTCAGCTACAACGTCGGCTGGACGGCGTGGCTCGACATCGCG
>JAIXXG010000045.1 GCA_027490915.1 Microbacteriaceae bacterium | reverse complement strand
GTGAAGGTCTCGCTGCGCTTGGTCGGAATGGCCGTGTTGCGCTCGATGAGCTTGGTCATGATGCCGCCCTTGGTCTCGATGCCGAGGCTCAGGGGGGTGACGTCGATGAGCAGCACGTCCTTGCGCTCGCCCTTCAGCACACCGGCCTGCAGGGCGGCGCCGACGGCGACGACCTCATCCGGGTTGACGCCCTTGTTGGGCTCCTTGCCGCCGGTCAGCTTCTTGACGAGCTCGGTGACGGCGGGCATGCGGGTCGAGCCGCCGACGAGCACGACGTGCGCGATGTCGCTGACCTTGACGCCGGCCTCGCGGATGACGTCTTCGAACGGCTTCTTCGTGCGCTCGAGCAGGTCGCTCGTGAGCTCCTCGAACTTCGCCCGGGTGAGGGTCTCGTCGAGGTTGGCGGGGCCGTTCTCGGTGAGCGAGAGGTACGGCAGCTGGATGCTCGTCGAGGTCGAGCTCGAGAGCTCCTTCTTCGCCTGCTCGGCGGCCTCCTTGAGACGCTGCTTGGCGATCTTGTCGTTGCTGACGTCGACGCCGGTGGTCTCCTTGAAGCGCTGGATCAGGTAGGCGACGACCCGGCCGTCCCAGTCGTCACCGCCGAGGCGGTTGTCGCCGGCGGTGGCCTTCACCTGGATGGTCGAGAAGTCGTCGTCCTTGCCCACCTCGAGCAGGCTGACGTCGAAGGTTCCGCCACCGAGGTCGAAGACGAGGATGAGCTCGTCCTCCTTGCCCTTGTCGAGCCCGTAGGCGAGGGCCGCCGCGGTCGGCTCGTTGATGATGCGCAGCACGTTGAGTCCCGCGATCTCGCCGGCCTCCTTGGTGGCCTGGCGCTCGGCGTCGTTGAAGTACGCGGGCACCGTGATGACGGCGTCGGTGACGCTCTCGCCCAGGTACTGCTCCGCATCCCGCTTCAGCTTCGCCAGGATGCGCGCGCTGATCTCCTGCGGGGTGTACTTCTTGTCGTCGATCTCCTGCTTCCAGTCGGTGCCCATGTGGCGCTTGACGCTCGCGATGGTGCGGTCGACGTTGGTGACGGCCTGGCGCTTCGCGGTCTCGCCGACAAGCACCTCGCCGTCTTTCGTGAACGCGACGACGGAGGGCGTGGTGCGGAAACCCTCGGCGTTGGCGATGACGGTGGGCTCGCCGCCCTCGAGAACGGAGACGACGGAGTTGGTGGTTCCGAGGTCGATGCCGACGGCACGGGCCATGGTGGTGCTCCTTCTGGGATCTCTTCTGCGGAAAGCGCAGGCGCGAAAGGTTGAGTCGCGTGTTATCAAGTTTGAGATCCGGGATGCGGGCTGTCAAGTCGAGCACCCAAAACCTGCGTCGCTCTGGCTCAACTCTCAGGGTCGCCCCGCTGGCGCCCGGCGAACCCTGGCGCCCGGCGAAATCGACACCGATTCGCGCTACCCGCCGTTCACCCCTGCGAGATAGCGTGAGCGCATGACGGACTCGCCCGACGCTGTGCAGCCCACCCCCACCCCCTCGAGCACCGACCGGAGCATCCCCCCGACGGCGAACACCCTCGCCGTGGGAGTGATGGGGCTCGATCTGCAGGAGGGCATCCAGGTGCCCCGCAAGCGGGTGTTCGCCTGGGCGTTCTGGGACTGGGCGACGCAGCCGTTCAACACGGTGCTGCTGACCTTCGTGTGGGTGCCGAGCTACCTGACGAGCACGTTCTTCATCGACCCGGCCGTCGTCGGCACCGCGGGTGAGGAGGCCGCCCTCGGCCAGCTCGCCAGCAACCTCGGCTACGGCATCACGATCGCGGGACTGCTGATCGCGCTTCTCGCTCCCGTCATGGGCCAGCGCGCCGACCGCGCGGGCCGGCAGAAGCTGCAGCTCTTCATCTTCACCGTGCTGCTGATCGTCGCGCAGCTCGGTCTCGCCTTCGTGCAGCCCGGCGCCGAGTGGTTCTGGATGGGCGTCGCCCTCATCGCGATCGGCAGCGTCTTCGGCGAGATCGCGGGCGTCAACTACAACGCCCTGCTCATCTCGGTCTCGACGCCGAAGTCCATCGGCAAGGTCTCGGGGCTCGGCTGGGGCTTCGGCTACCTCGGCGGCATCGTCGCGCTCACGATCGTCGTCGGGCTGATCCTCGGCGGCATCCTCGACGGCGAGTCGGGCACGACCTTCCAGCTCATCGCCCTGGGCGCCACGGTCTGGACCATCATCTTCGTCATCCCGATCTTCCTCAGCGTGCCCGAGCCGCCCAAGCTCACCGTCGAGGAGAAGGTCGGCTTCTTCCGCAGCTACGTCGAGCTGGTACGCAGCATCGCGCGACTGTGGCGCGAGACGCGCCCGACCTTCTGGTTCCTCCTCGCGAGCGCGGTCTACCGCGACGGCCTCTCGGCGGTGTTCACGTTCGGCTCGGTCATCGCCGGCATCGTCTTCGGGTTCGGCTTCACCGACCTCGTGATCTTCGGCATCGCCCTCAACATCGTGGCCGGCGTCTCGACGATCCTCGCCGGGCGCCTCGACGACCGGTTCGGCCCGAAGCGCGTCATCCTGGTCTCGGTGTTCGGCCTCGTCGCGTGCACGCTCATCGTGTTCTTCTTCGCCGACCTCGGCGCGGGCCTATTCTGGGCGGTCGGCATCGTGCTCGCCGCCTTCGTCGGGCCCGCGCAGGCCGCCTCGCGCTCGTTCCTCGCCCGCGTCACCCCGGCGGGCCGCGAGGGCGAGGTGTTCGGGCTCTACGCGACGACCGGTCGCGCGGCCGGCTGGATGGCCTCCCTGCTGTGGGGCGTCTTCATCGCGATCGCGGCCAACCAGACGCTGTTCGGCATCCTCGGCATCACGATCGTGCTGCTCGCGGGCGGCATCATGCTGCTGTTCGTGAAGGCGCCCGAGCGCACGAGCGCCTGACCCCGACCCCTAGACCCGGGCGAGGGTCTCGATGTCCTCCCCGAACTCGCGCGCGACCTCGGGCGAGACGGTCTGGCGCGTGCGGTCGATCGCGGCCAGGTAGTCAACGGTCGAGGGGCCGAGGATGCCCCCTCCCGGCTCCCCGAACACCGACTGCTCCAGCGCCGCCTGCGAGGCCGAGCGCGCGGCGAACTCGATGTCGGCCGGCGAGTAGCCGTCGCTCGCCGCGACGAGCCGCGCCAGATCGACGTCGGCCTCCACGGCGTCGGGGATGTACCGCGCCCAGATCGCGGCCCGGGCCGCGGCATCCGGCAGCCCGATGGGGATCACGTAGTCGAACCGGCCGTGGCGCAGGAAGGCGTCGTCGAGGGCGCGGATGAAGTTGGTCGCGCAGATCAGCAGGCGGCCCGGAGCATCCCGGAACGCGGGGATGATCTTGAGCAGCTCGTTCGTGACGCCCTGCATGGCCGAGGGCGGCTCTCCGCCGCGCTGCGCCGCGATCTCCTCCACCTCGTCAATGAAGACGACGACGTGGTCGAGCTCGGCGATCGTCGCGAACGTCTCGCGCAGCCCGCCCGCGAGGCCCTGCGGCCCATGCGCGAGGCGCGAGGGGAAGACCTCGACGAACGGCCACTGCAACCGCGAGGCCACCGCTTTGGCGAAGGTCGTCTTGCCCGTGCCGGGCGGGCCGAACAGCACGATCGAGCGCGGCGGCTCGACGCCGAACCGTTCCGCGAGCGACGGGTCGGCGAGCGGCAGCACCAGTCGCCGCTCGAGCAGCTCTTTCTCTGCCTGCATGCCCGCGATCGAGCTCCACAGATCACGGGGCAGGATGCGCCCCCCGAGCTCGCGCAGCGCGACGAGCTCGCGCTGCTTCACCGGGATCTCGCGCTCGAAGTAGCTCAGGTGCGCGCGATCTTCGAACCCGGCTTTCGTGAGCGCCCCATGCTGCTCCTGATTGTCGGGAACGAGGATCGACAGCCGCGTCAGCCCCTGCGGGGCCATGCGCTGCTCGAGCGCGCCAAGCAGCGAGCCGGCGACACCTGCGCCGCGCGACCCGGCCGTCACCGCCAGGAAGACGATCCACCCCTGGTCGTGCGCCGCGCGGGCGACCGCCGCGCCGACGACGTGGTCGTCGTGCAGCGCGACGACCGCGTGGTCCTTCTCGCACGAGGCGAGCACCTCGGCGAGGGCGTAGACGGGCTCGACGCCCTCCTGTCGCACCTCCTCCCACAGGCGCAGGATCGCGTCGAGATCAGAGGGCTGGTAGTCGCGCAGGCGTGTCGAACTCATGCGGAATGGTGACAACCCCGCCCGAGAGTCGGTCGGGCCTCCGCTGAGACTCTGCCCCACAGGGAGAGCCGCAGTGGCGGTGAGCGTCAGTCGCCGGTGCCGGAGCCCGCCGCGACGAAACGGGCCAGCAGTGCGGCGAGCTGGGCGCGCTCCTCGGCGGTGAACCCCTCGAGCGAGCGCTCGACCGCGGCTCGCCGGTCGCGGCGGCGCTCGTCGAGCACAGCGCGGCCGGCGTCGGTGAGCGTCACCAGCGTGCGCCGCGCGTCAGCCGGGTCGCTCGCGCGCGCGACGAGCCCCCGTGCGGCGCAGTCGGCGATCACGCGGCTGGCCCGCGGCTGGTCGACGCCGATCGCGGCGGCGAGGTCGCTCACGCTCGCCCCATCGCCCAGGCGGTCGAGCTGCGACAGCAGGCGGTAGCGCGCCATCGTCGAGAAGGGATGCTCGTGCCGACCGCGCCCGTGCCACGGGTGCTCATGCGGCTCCGGCTTCGGGCGGGCCCGCGGGCCCGAGCGGCGCAGCTCGGCGATCGCGCGCTCGATGGCCGCGACCGGGTCGGCTGTGGGGTCGGGCTCGACGCGGTCGGCGGCGGGAGGCGGAGCATCCATGGATGTCACGGTACATCGACCGCGCAGGGCGAACGGCGCGAGGTTGCATCCCGCGGGAATACATGTCATGGTGCATTAGTTGCACAGTGACATACAAACCGTCCGAAGGGGACACCATGACCACCGACCCCACCAACGACACCCCGCAGCCCGAGAACACGCAGCCGGAGGGCACGCAGCCCGACAGCGACCAGCCCGAGGGCGCCGCACCCCGCACGCCCACGCCGCGCACCTGGCTGGGCCGCATCGCCCGCCGCAAGCGGATGCTCGCCCACGAGCAGTGGCGCCGCCTCGACGACGTCGCGCGCGAGGGGATCAGCGACGAGGACTACGCCACGACGATGGCGACCCTGGAAGCCATGGCCCGCAACCTGGGCTGGGACGAGAGCCAGGCTGGGGATGAGGCTCGCGGGGACGGCGGACATCACGGGCACGGGCACGGCCACCGCCACGGCCACGGCCACAGGGGACACCACCGCGGCCATGGCCACCACGGAAACCGGCATCACGGCCGCTGCGCCGAGCGTGCCACAGTGGAGGCATGACCTCCGCGCTGACGCCGCCTGCCCCGCAGCCCTCGACGGCCGAGAAGGCCGCCGCCCTCGCCGCCCTGCACGTGCCGGGTGATCCGCTCATCGTCGTGAACGTGTGGGACGCCATGACGGCCCGCATCGTCGCCCGCACCCCCGGGGTGCGGGCGCTCGCGACGGC
>JAIXXG010000115.1 GCA_027490915.1 Microbacteriaceae bacterium | reverse complement strand
TACCTTTACGGCCTCATGGCCGGCGGGCGCGAGGGCGTCGATCGCGCCCTCGAGATCCTCCGTGGCGAGATCACCCGCACCATGAAGCTGCTCGGCGTACGCTCGCTCGACGAGCTCGAGCCGGGCCATGTGACCCAGCTGCAGCGGCTCGTGCCGCGCGGCTAGAAGACCCGCATCAAACCCGCGGGGTCGGGCCCCGTCGCGAGGCTGTGGTGGTCCTCGCGGCGGGGCCTCCTCATTCCGGCAGCGGCGCGGTCAGCACGGCCGTGACGACGGCCTCGAGCAGCGCGAGCTGCTGATCGCGCGGAGCCGCGGCGAATCCCGGCAGGCCGATGATCTGGCCCGTGAACGTCAGACCCGTGACGAGCGACGACATCATGGTGGCGCGCACCGCGGGGTGATCGAGGTCGAGCGCAGTCACCTCCTGCAGAAATCGCGTCTCGTAGAGGTGAGCCACCATGCGAGCCGCGCTGGGCTCCGATGCCGCCGACCGGATGATCGCCAGCCAGTTCTGCCCGAACTCGCCGCCCTGCCACTGCGCGAGCATGCGCTCGGCGAAGACGCGGCCCCACTGCTCGCGTGGGGCAGCGGACACGTGGCCGATCAGGCTTTGCGCCGCCTCGGTGACCCGCAAGCTCTCGGCGAAGAGTCCGTCTTTTGTGCCGAAGTAGTGCACGAGCAGGCTGGGGTCGACGCCGACGGCCTTCGCGACGGCGCGCATCGAGGTGCGGTCGTAGCCGACGCTCGCGAACGACGCGCGGGCGGCGTCGAGGATCGCGTCGCGCGTATTCGAGTCGCCGGCCGGTCGACGACCGAGCTTCGGAGTGTCGGTCACGGTTCATGGTAGCAATTCCACGCGCGTTGAATTACTATTCAACACGCGTTGAATTCACCGACCACGATTGGATCGCCATGACCGACCCCGCGCCCCGCCAGCCCGCGCCCAGCGAACACCGGCACACCCAGCACGCACACTCCGAGAACACACCGCACCGCGCTCGCCCGGTCGCCCTCACCATCGCCGTGCTCACCCTCGCCCACGCAGCCCTGATCAGCACCCTGCTGCTGATGTTCGCGTGGCCCGCACTGACCTCCGACCCCCATGACGTTCCCGTCGGCATCGTCGGCCCGCAGCAGATTGTCGACCCGGTGGTGCAGCGCATCGACGCGCAACGGGAGGGCACCCTCGCATTCACCACGTTCGACTCCCCGGCCGACGCCGAGCAGGCGATCGCGAACCGCGAGATCTACGGGGCCATCGTGCTCGGCGAGCAGCCGGAGGCACTCGTCGCGAGCGCGGCGAGCCCGGCGGTCGCCCAGCTGCTCACCGACCTGACGCGCACGATCGTCGACGCGAGCGCGGCCCAGGCGGGCATCCCGGTCGTCGCGGTGACCGTGACCGACGTCGTCGCCTTCACCGATGTCGACCCCCGCGGTGCCGCGTTCTCATCGCTCGCCCTGCCGCTCGTGATCGGCGGCATCTCGCTTGCTGCGCTCGCAGTGCTGCGCCTGCGCTCCGGCCGCGCGCGCGCGGCCCTGGTCGCCACCGGCTCGATGACGACCGGGCTCGCCCTCGGCACCATCATGACCGTCGGGCTCGGAGTGCTGCCCGCCTCGGTCGTGCTCATCTCGCTCGCCATCGCGGCCATCCTGGCCGCCCTCGGGTACTCCCTCGTCGGGGCACACGCCCTCTTCGGCATGGCGGGCTTCGGCACGCTGGCCGCGCTGCTCTTCCTGCTCGGCAACCCACTCAACGGCGTCGCGCTGCCGCCCGAGTTCTACGCCGGCAGCTGGGGAACGGTCGGCCAGCTCATGCCGGTCGGCGCCGGGTTCGACCTGCTGCGCACGCTGAGCTTCTTCGAGGGCGCGTCGACCACCGGTGCGTGGACGGTGCTGCTGGTGTGGGCCGGTGTCGGCGCCACGGCGCTCGTGCTGGGTTCGGTCATCCGCCGTGCTCGCTCCGCTCGCACCGCCGCCGAGGTGACCGCGTGACCGGCCCGGCTTCTCAGGCGCTCATCGTCGGCGCCGGACCGGTCGGCCTGACGCTCGCACTGCTGCTGCACAAGGCCGGCGTGGCCGTGACGATCATCGATCGCGACAGCGGCCCCGTCGAGCAGTCGCGCGCGATCTGGGTGCACCCGCGCACGCTCGAGATCTGGGACACGATCGGGATGACCCCGCTGGCCCGCGCCGAGGGGCGCGAGGTCGCCAGCATCCAGATGAGCACCGACGGCGTCGCGCGCGCCGTGCTGCCCTACGACGGCACGGGCCAGAGCGCGCATCCGCACGGGCTCATGCTCGAGCAGTCGCGAACCCAGACCCTGCTGCTGTCGTTGATCGCCGACACCCCCATCGCCTTCTCGTGGAGGACGAGCCTGACCGAGCTGACGCAGAGCGCCGACGGGTGCCGCGTCACGCTCGAGGTCGACGGTGACCGCCGCGCGCTCGACGTGCCCTTCGTCGTCGGCGCCGACGGCGGCTCGTCGACGGTGCGCAAGCTGCTGGGCATCGAGATGGAGGGCGGAACCTACGACAGCTCGTTCTTCCTCGCCGATGTGATCGCCGACACCGAGCTCGACCCCGATCGCGCACACTTGAGCTTCACCGGTGCCAGCACGATCGCCGTGCTGCCCCTGCCCGGCGACCGGCGGTTCCGCCTCATCGGCAACATGCTCGACCAGTCGGGCGAGCCGCAGACCGCTGGCTACGGCCGCACGGTCGAGGCCGATGAGATCTCCGCGCGCATCGCGGCGAACCGGTTGCCGATCCGGGTCGAATCGACCGGCTGGACGTCGACCTACCGCAGCCACTACCGCGTGGCATCGCGGTTCCGGCAGGGCCGGGTGCTGCTCGCGGGCGATGCGAGCCACCTGCACAGCCCCGCCGGAGGCCTCGGCATGAACACCGGCATCGCCGACGCGGCCACCCTCGCGTGGAAGCTTGCCGCGGCCCTCGACGGGGCGCCGGATGCCCTGCTCGACTCGTACGATCGCGAGCGCCGCACCGCCGCGCACGGGGTGATCCGCACGAGCGACCGGCTCTTCGTGCTGCAGGCCGATGGGCGTCGACGATTCGCCCTCATGAGACGGCACGTGTTGCCGCGGGTCGTGTCGCGACTTGCGCGCATGCGGTTCGGGCGGTCGCTCGCGTTCCGCGCACTGTCGGGCACGCAGGTGCGCTACGCCGTGCCGCGATCGAGTGACCAGCGCGCACACGGGCTGCTGCAGGCCGGCCGGCGACTGCCCCCCACGGGCATCGTCACGATCGACATGAGCACGGCAGTGCGCGACGGACGCTCGCTCCTGCTGCGAGTCGGCGCGGTGGACACCGGCACCGCCGCGGCTCTCGATCGCGTGGCCGACCGCCGCGGGTGGCCGGTGATTGAGGTCAGCGGCGCCGAAGCGCGGCGGCTCGCCGGCTTTGAGCGTCGCGGCCTCGTGGTGTGGGTGCGCCCCGATCGCTACGTCGGCTGGCTGGGCGCCGACGTCTCGAGGCTCGACACCGAGCTTGGTGCGCTGCTCGGCGACGGGTGATCCGTCAGCCCATGAGCAGGACTGCCGGGATGCTCGCCACCCCCACCCCCGCGAGCATCAGCAGCACGGCCGCGAGCACGGAGCGCCGCACGACCCCCTCGGTGTAACGACGCGTCACCCGCTGCAGCGCCGACCGCGTGCGCTCCCGGCTCACGAGCCCGATGGCGAGCAGCACGAGGCACGGCACGCAGTAGAGCGCGGCGTAGCCGGCGAGCACGAGCAGCCCCGTGGCGGGGTCGATGCTCGCGGCGAGCATCCGCTCGATGGCGATGAAGTAGGGGAACGCGTTGGGCATGTCGGCCGCCGTGACGACGATGCCGAACGGGAGCGCGGTTGCGGGGCGGAACCACTCCGGCAGCGCGAGCGGACGACGGGGGCGGTCGCGCAGGCGTCGGATGCCGGCGATGACGAGGGCGGTTCCCGCCGCCCCGAACGCCACGAAACGCAGCCCGAGCAGAACGCCGTCGACCGCGCCGGAGATCGCGCCGGCCGAAAGGAAGAGCACCGCTCCGACCGTGAAGACGGTGAGGGCGGCACCGACGACGACCGCCGCGGCAGTCAGCGCGGGGCGTCGCTGCGCAGTGAGCAGGATGAGTGCGACCGACACGATCGTCGCCGGGTTGAGCGAGTCGAGAAGCGCGAGACCCGCGATGAGCAGCAGGAGGTCGGCGCTCACGGGCGCCCTCCGACCACCGCTAGCAGGTCGTCGACCGCCAGGGTCGGGGCGCGATCGTCGATGAGGGCACCGAGCAGCAGGCCGTCTCCGACGAGGCGGACAACGCGGGCCTTCGTGGCTGAGCCGAGCTCGGCGGCGAGCAAGGCCTCCCAGCGATCGGCCGCTGCCGCGATCGCGTCAGCCGTCTCGCCGAGCTGCTCGCGGGCGTCGAGAGCGACCCGGGCGAGGGCCGTGATCGGCGTACCGCCGACGACGGTCGCGCTCGAGAGCGCCAGCCAGGTCGCGACCACCCGCCCGTCGCGCGCGGCGACCTCGAGCGCTCGATCGGTCTCGTCGACGACCGCCATGATGAGCGCGTGCACGAGGGCCGCGCGAGTCGGCAGGTGGTGAGTGACGCCGCCTTTCGACAGGCCCGTCTCGCGCGCCAGCTGGTCGAGCGAGGGCAATCGTCCCTGCTCGGTGACGAGCCGACGGGCCGTGGAGATCAGGAGGTCGCGGGCGCTCATCTCCCCATTGTGACATACCGACCGACCGGACGGTCGGTTGCTCAGCAAGTGGGTCAGCAGATGTGCGCGGCGTCAGCCGAGCAGCGCCGGCACGAGCGTCGCCACGGTCACCCCGTGCACCGCGGCGATGCCGAGGTTCGACAGCACGACGGGGTTGCGCAGCGCATCCCGCACCGTCATCGCGGTCAGCACCTTGTAGACGATCTGCACCGCGAACAGCGAGACCGCCGCCGCGTCGACCGCGACGGCGGGCCCGGCGGCCGCCACCACGGCGAGCAGCGCGATCGAGGCGGTCAGGATCGCGATGTAGATGGCGAGCAGGATGTCCCGCGCGGGCGTGCGCGCCCCCCACGGGAAGCGCTCTCGGGTGTCGATGCCGCGCCGCGTGCTCAGCAGCAGCACGGTGACGACCGGGATGAGAACGGCGATGTTGAGCAGCAGCGAGATGACGAGCACGGTCTAGGCCTCCTGCTCGCGGCGGTGGGGCGAGCCGGGTGTCAGCGGAGCATCCGCGTCGGCGGAGAACGGCGCGATCGTCGCGTCGAGCCAGTCGATGAGCTCGCGCTGCCGCTCAGCGTCGAACGTGACCGGCTCGGCCTTCGTGAGCGTGCCGATCTCGACGTAGCCGTCGTGCACACCCGCATGCGCATCGGCGAGGGCGAGCTCGACCGCGCGCCGCCCGGTGATGCGCGCCGTCGTCGCCTTGGGGTGCAGCGCCATGACGGGCATGATCCAGCGCCACACCCAGTAGCGGAACGCGGACATGTCGCGCACGAGACCCGTGCGCACCGTGAGGCCGGGGTCGTAGGTGTTGAGGCGGCGCCCCGTCGCGCCGAGGCGATCGGCCCACACGTGCGCGGCCGTCACGAGGGCGAGCTTGCTCGAGGCGTAGGCGATGCCGCCGCGCTCGCGGCCCTTCGCCTCGGTCGGGGCCTCGGCCGGGTCGGCCGTCGCGAGCGCGGCGGGCGACTGCCACTGCGGGTCGGGGATGAGGTTGAACGACTGCTTCTTGCCGCGGTGCGTCGACGAGCCCATGACGACGACGTGGCCGCGGTCGGAGAGCAACGGCTCGAGCCCGGTCACGAGCAGGTGCTGCGCGATGACGTTGATCGTGAAGGTGCGCTCGTGGCCCTGCGCGCCGAGCGTCGCCCGCGACATGAACTGCGTGCCGGCGTTGAGCAGGGCGGCGTCGATCGGCGAAATCGTGCCGGCATCAATGAGCGCGCGCACCTCGGCGAGCGCGGCCTGCACCGAGGCCAGGTCGGCGAGGTCGACGCTCACGCCGTGGGCGGTGAGGCCCGCCGCGTGCGCCTGGTCGAGCGTCGCATCCAGGGCCGTGGCGTTGCGCGCGAGGAGGACGAGGTGGGGGCGCGCGGGGTGCTGCAGCAGCGCCCGCAGCATGCCCGCGCCGATGCCGCTGGTCGGCCCGGTGAGAAGGACGGTGGGACGAGTGATGTCATGAACTGTCATGAGTGCGAGGATACGTGATGTCATGAACTGACACAACACTAGAATGGTCACCGTGCCCCGCTGGCCCGAAGACTCCCGCTCGCGGCTCGTCGACGCCGCGATGAGCCTCTTCGGCGAGCACGGCTACAGCGGCACCACTGTCGACGAGATCGCCGCGCGCGCGGGCGTGACCGCCCGCACCTTCTTCCGGCACTTCGCCGATAAAGAGGAGGTGCTCTTCGCCGACGACGACACCCTCCTGCCGGGCCTGCTCGCGAGCATCGCCGCTGCCCCCGGCCCGATCGCGGCCGATGCCCTCATGCTGCACGCGCTCACGACCCTCGCCGCGGTCATGCAGCCGCAGCGCCCCGCGCTCGTCGCCCGCCAGCGCATCATCGACACCGACGTCTCGCTCACCGGGCGCGAGCTCGCCAAGCAGGCCCGCTGGCAGCAGGGGGTGACGGCGACCCTCATCGAGCGCGGCTTCGACCCCGACGAGGCCGAGATTCTCTCCGCCATCGGCTTCGCCATCTTCGTGCGCGCCCTGCACGCGTGGCTCGCCGACGACGACGGCCCCGACCTGGCCGATCGCATCCGGGATGCCCTTCCGCGGGCCCGCACCGTACTCGACGCCGTCAGCGCGCGGTGAGGCAACCGCACCGCCCATGAGCACCCCGACCGCCTTCCCCCCGACCGAGCCCATCCCGGTGCACCGCGGCAGCACGAGCCTGCGCGACTCGTTCGCCTCGCTGCAGATCCGCAACTACCGGCGCTTCCAGGGCTCGCAGCTGCTCGCCCACACCGCCGGCTGGATGCAGCGCATCGCGACCGACTGGCTCGTGCTCGAGCTCACCGGCAACATCGCCGCGGTGGGAGTGACGATCTTCCTGCAGTGGGGGCCGATGCTGCTGCTCGGGCCCTACGGCGGGGTGATCGCCGACCGATTCTCGAAGCGCAAGCTCCTGATCGGCGTCTACTCGGCGTTCGGCCTGCTGAGCGCACTGCTCGCGACGCTCGCCCTCACCGGGGTCGTCGAGCTGTGGCACGTGTACGCGATCTCGGTCGTGATCGGCTGCGTGTTCGTCGTCGAGAGCCCGGCCCGCGTCGTCCTCGTCACCGAGATGGTCGAGCCGCGCCTGCTGCAGAACGCGATCAGCCTCAACGCCTCCGTCTTCCACTTCGGCGGCTTCATCGGCCCGGCCGTCGCGGGCCTCATCATCGCCGCCGCCGGCTCGGGCTGGGCCATCGCCGTCAACGCCGTCGCGGCGCTCGTCGTCGTCATCACCCTGGCGACGCTGCGCAGCGACGAGCTGCGCATCATCCCGGTGCAGCCGCGGCAGCGCGGGCAGATCCGGCAGGCGCTGCGCTACGCCCGCTCGAAGCCGACGATCTTCTGGCCGATGATCCTGCTGATGTTCGTGGCCGTCTTCGGCATGTCGCTGCCGGTCATCCTGACGGGCGTCGCCGACGAGGTCTACGACTCGGGGTCGACCGGCTACGGCCTCTACACCTCGCTCGTCGCGGTCGGGGCGCTCACCGGCGCGCTTCTCTCGACCCGGATGCGCACCCTCCGCCTGCGCACCATCATCATCGCCGCGCTCGTGTACGGAACCCTGCAGGCCCTCGCCGGCCTCGCCCCGGTGTACGGCATGTTCCTCGCGCTGCTGGTGGGCATCGGGATCGCGCGGCTCATCTACGCGATCATGGCCGACTCGTTGGTGCAGCTCAGCTGCAACCCGGGCATCCGGGGCCGCGTCATGTCGTTCTACGTGATCATCATGGTCGGCGGGCAGGCGATCGGCGGGCCGCTCATGGGCGGTCTCGCCGAGGTGCTCGGGCCGCAGACGGCGCTCGTCATCTCCGGCGCGGTGCCGGCCGTCGCCGCCACCGTGATCGCGGTGCTCATCGCGCGGTCGGGCGCGCTGCGTCTGCAGGTTCGGCTGAAGCGCGGGGAGTCGATCATCGCGATCGTCAGCCGCTCGCAGATCACGCCGCCCGAGCGGTAGGCGGCATGGCGCGGTTCGCGCGATCGCGAGGCTCGCGTCAGCGCGGGGCGATGACCGTCTGCCGCTGCACGCCGAGCCCGTCGATGCCGAGCTCCATGACGTCGCCCACCTGCAGGTAGGTCGGCGGCGTCATGCCCAGCCCCACCCCGGGCGGCGTGCCCGTGTTGATGAGATCGCCCGGCTCGAGCACGAGGAACTGGCTGAGGTAGTGAACGATCACGAACGGGTCGAAGATCATCGTCGCCGTCGACCCGGTCTGCCGGCGCTGCCCGTTGACGTCGAGCCACATGCCGAGGTTCATCACGTCGTCGAGTTCGTCGGGGGTCGCGAGCCACGGCCCGGCCGGGTTGAACGTCTCGGCCGACTTTCCCTTCGCCCACTGCCCGCCGCGCTCGATCTGGAAGGCGCGTTCGCTCACATCGTTGACTACGACGTAGCCGGCGATGTGCTCGCGCGCCTGCTCGGGGGAGTCGAGGTAGCTGGTGCGCGCACCGATGACGATGCCCAGCTCGACCTCCCAGTCGAGCTTCGTCGCGCCGCGCGGCATGCGCACGTCATCGTCGGGCCCGACGAGGGTGTTGGGGCTCTTGGTGAAGAGGATCGGCTCGTCCGGCACCGGCATGCCCGACTCGGCCGCGTGGTCGGAGTAGTTCAGGCCGATGCAGAGGATCTGGTGCGGGCGCGCGATCGGGGCGCCGATGCGCTCGCGCGTGCCATCCGCGGCGACAAAGGGATGCGTCGCTCCTGCCGCGACCCGTTCGGCGACGAGCTGCTCGAGGCGGAGCATCCCGCCCCCGGTGCTCGTGGCGCCGAAGAAGCGCTCATCGAAGTCGGGCGTGATGTCGGAGACGTCGACGTAGGCGTCATCGCTGACGCGCACGACCGGCTTCTCGTGGCCCGCCGGGCCGAGACGCATGAGCTTCATCAGTGATCCTTCGATTCAGGAGTCTGGCGGAGGTATCGCCGACGCTAGTAGGTGGCGCGACCGCCGCTGAGGTCGTAGACCGCTCCGGTCGAGAAGCTGACGCGGTCGGAGGTGAGGAAGGCCACGAGCTCGGCGAACTCGTCCGGACGGCCGACGCGCTTCATCGGGATGAGGTCGGTGATGTACTGCAGCACCGCCGGGTCGGTCTTCGCGTTCATCGGGGTGTCGATCACGGCGGGGGCGATGACGTTGACGAGCACGCCGCTCTGGGCGAGCTCCTTGCCGACCGACTTGGTGAGCGCGATGACCGCCCCCTTCGTCGCCGAGTAGGCGGCAAGATTCGGATTGCCGTCCTTGCCCGCCATCGAGGCGACGTTGACGATGCGCCCCCAGCCGCGCGCCACCATGCCGGGCGCGAAGGCGCGGATCGTCGCGACCGTGCCCATGACGTTCACGTCGACGGTGCGGCGCCACTCGTCGGCGGTCGTCTCGATGAGCGGCTTGTTGGGCCCGACGATGCCGGCGCAGTTCACGACGATGTCGACTGGCCCGACCTCAGCAGCCACCGCCCCGACCGCCGCATCGTCGCTGATGTCGAGCTGCCGGTGGTCGGCGGCGTGCGGGTCACTCTCGGGTGCGGCGGCGAGGTCGAGCGTGATCACCCGGAGGCCGTCGGCCCGCAACCGCTCGGCCGTGGCCGCGCCAAGGCCGCTCAGGCCACCCGTCACGATCGCTGTGCGAGTCATGACTTAGATCATACCTAAGCGGGCATCCGGACGCGCACCGCACTGAAGCGCTCGAGTGCGGTGTACTGCGCGTCACCCTCGCCCTCGGTCGTCCACTCGAGCTGCGGATCGCCGTCGAACTGCCACCCCGGCCACTCGTCGAGCAGCGCGGTCAGGAAGGCCTTCGCCTCGTACTCGGTGATGTTCATGCCCATGCACGAGTGCCGTCCGAACCCGAACGCGAGATGCGGCCGGCGGTCGCGGTGGAGGTCGAGCACGTCGGCATCGGGCCAGATGGTGCGGTCATGATTCGCCGACTGGAAGTTCAGCAGCACGTAGCGCTGGGGGTCGCGCTGCGCGATCGGGGTGGCCCGGTCGGCCGCGAGCACGCGCTCGATCTTCGGCAACGGGCTCAAGAAGCGGGCCATCTCGGCGATCGCGGCCGAGAACGCGGAGCGGTTCTCGGTGAGGAAGGTGCGGTCCTCCGGGCTGGCCACGAGGTGCCAGGCGAGCCCGGTGATGAGCTTGACCACCGTGTCGCGCCCGCCCGCGAGCAGCACGTTGGCGATGCCGTACATCTCGTCGCGGGTCAGGCGCTCGCCGTCGACCTCGAGCCCGGCGATCCAGTTCCAGACGTCGGTCGTCGCCGGGTCGCCCCCGGGAGCGGGCGTCGCCGCGTCGAAGACACGCTCGAGGTAGGCCTGCAGGGTGTCGCCGCTGCGCAGGCTCGGGCCCGTGAATGAGCGCTCGCGCGCTGCACGGCGGGCCTCGGGCGTCACGAGTCCCTGGCGATAGGCGTCGGCGGTCCACACATCCGGGCCCCACGACACCCACTCGTCGAGATCCTGCGGGCGGTTGTAGATGATCGTGAGGCAGCCCATGACATAGGGAAGCGCGAGATCGGTCGCGAGCTCGCCGCCGCCACGTTCGGAGATTCCCTGGATGAGCCCGCGGGCGATCTGCCGAAACTGGTCGGCCTTCGGCTCGATGTTCTGGCTCATGAAGAGGGGGTTCACCGCCTCGCGGAAGCGCGTGTGCCGCGGAGGGTCGTACTCGAGCGGCACCTGCTTGTAGGCCCGCGTGTCGCGGTCACCGATCAGGTCGCTCGAGTAGGCCTCGATGTCTTTCGCGGCGGCGCGCACCGCGTGGTACCCGCGAATCTCGACGCGCTGGTGGGGTTCTCGCACGGGGCTCCTTCGAACAGTCCCCATCGTAGGCTCGACGCATGGAGTACTGCGTCTTCACCGAGCCCCAGCAGAGCGCGAGCTACGACACGATCGTCGCGCACGCGCAGCGGGCCGAGCAGCTCGGGTTCCACGCCTGGTTCCGCAGCGACCACTACCTCGTCATGGGCGACGGCGACGGCCTGCCCGGCCCCACCGACGCCTGGACGACCCTCGCGGC
>JAIXXG010000026.1 GCA_027490915.1 Microbacteriaceae bacterium | reverse complement strand
GGCAAGGGCTACCGCTATCCGCACGACGAGCCGATCGGCGTCGTGGAGCAGCAGCACCTGCCCGACCCCCTGGCCGGCACCGAGTACTACCGGCCGACCGAGCGCGGGCACGAGCGCGAGATCTCGGCGCGGTTGGCGAAGCTGCGGGCGATCGTGCGGGGCACGCGCCCGGAGGAGTGACCGGGCCGTCTCTGCTAGGCTCTATCGGCCCGTCAGATATGGGCACACCCTCCCTCGCAGTCTCCACCGGAGCGCCCCGACGTGCGTCCGGACCGGACGGAGCGGTGTACGTCCGTGAGCCGTGAGAGTCTCGGCCACGACTGTGGAAGGAAATCGTGTCGACCAAGTCACGCACCCGTAGCAAGACCCGCCTCTCCCGCTCGCTCGGCATCGCCCTCACCCCGAAGGCCGCCAAGTACCTCGAGAAGCGCCCCTACGCCCCCGGCGAGCACGGCCGCACCAAGCGCAAGGCCGACAGCGACTACGCCGTCCGTCTGCGCGAGAAGCAGCGTCTGCGCGCCCAGTACGGCATCCGCGAGAAGCAGCTGCGCATCGCCTTCAACGAGGCGCGCCGCACCGAGGGCCTGACGGGTGAGAACCTCGTCGAGCTGCTCGAGATGCGTCTCGACGCCCTCGTGCTGCGTGCGGCGTTCGCCCGCACGACCGCGCAGGCCCGTCAGATGGTCGTGCACCGCCACATCCTCGTCGACGGCAAGATCGTCGACCGCCCGTCGTTCCGCGTGAAGCCGGGGCAGCTCATCCACGTCAAGGCGCGCTCGGAGGGCACCGAGCCCTTCCAGGTCGCCGCCGCGGGTGGGCACGTCGACGTGCTGCCGAAGACTCCGGGCTACCTCGAGGTCGAGCTCGACAAGCTGCAGGCCCGCCTCGTGCGCCGCCCCAAGCGCGCCGAGGTGCCCGTCACCTGCGACGTGCAGCTCGTCGTCGAGTACTACGCCGCTCGCTAACGCACGGCGTCCACTCCGCGTCACGACGGGGGTCCGGCCATCGGCCGGGCCCCCGTCCGCGTCTCCCGCTAGGCTGGCCCCGACCGTTCCGCACGACTTCTCACGAGGGAGCAACCATGAAGAACGTCGCCTGGCTCATCGCCGGCATCGCGATCGGCTTCGTCGCCGCCCACCAGGTCTCGAAGACCCCGCAGGGCAAGCAGTTCTTCGACGAGGTCGACACGAAGGCCCGCGAGTTCGGCTCGGCCGTGGTCGAGGGCTACAAGCAGCGTGAGGCCGAGCTGCGCGCCGCCGTCGCCGAGGCCGAAGACACCATCGCCGACCTCACCAGCCGCCTCAAGTAGCCGGCGCGGCTCCGGCCGCGCCCGAACGATTCAGGAACAGACCCCTCCGTGCAGACCGCCGACATCCAGCGCCGGTGGCTCGAGTTCTTCGGAACCCGCGGCCACACCGTCGTGCCCTCCGCCTCGCTCGTCAGCGACGACCCCACCCTCCTCTTCACGGTCGCCGGCATGGTGCCGTTCGTGCCGTACCTCACCGGCGTCGTGCCGGCGCCGTACCCGCGCGCGACGAGCGTGCAGAAGTGCATCCGCACGAACGACATCGAGGAGGTCGGCAAGACTCCTCGGCACGGCACGTTCTTCCAGATGAACGGCAACTTCTCGTTCGGCGACTACTTCAAGGAGGGGGCGATCTCCTACGCCTGGGAGCTGCTGACGATGCCGCAGAGCGACGGCGGGCTCGGCTTCCAGGAGAAGGACCTCTGGGTCACCGTCTACAAGGACGACGACGAGGCGATCGCGCTCTGGAAGAAGATCGCGGGCCTGCCCGACGACCGCATCCAGCGGCTCGACATGGACACCAACTACTGGTCCACCGGGCAGCCCGGCCCGGCGGGGCCGTGCTCGGAGATCTTCTTCGACCGCGGGCCGGCCTACGGCGTCGACGGCGGTCCGGCGACGGACGACGATCGCTATGTCGAGATCTGGAACCTCGTGTTCATGCAGTACCTGCGCGGCGAGGGAACCGGCAAGAACGACTTCGAGATCCTCGGCGAGCTGCCCAACAAGAACATCGACACCGGCATGGGCATGGAGCGCGTGGCCTTCCTGCTGCAGGGCGTCGAGAACATGTACGAGATCGATCAGGTGCGTCCGGTGCTGGATGCCGCTGCCGAGCTCTCCGGGCGCCGCTACGGTGCCGACCACGACGATGACGTGCGCATGCGCGTCATCGCCGACCACGTGCGCAGCGGCCTCATGCTCATGACCGATGGTGTCGCGCCCGGCAACGAGGGGCGGGGGTACATCCTGCGCCGCCTGCTGCG
The DNA here is from genome assembly GCA_027490915.1 of Microbacteriaceae bacterium. Lineage (GTDB taxonomy): Bacteria > Actinomycetota > Actinomycetes > Actinomycetales > Microbacteriaceae > Microcella. The sequence goes on along the minus strand of JAIXXG010000026.1, from coordinate 56,762 downwards.
GCGCAGCATCCGCGCGATGCGTCTGCTCGGCGTCGACGCCCCGAGCTTCGAGGTGCTCTTCGCCGCCTCGCGCGACGCCATGAGCGCCGCCTATCCCGAGATCACGGAAAACTACGACCGCGTGTCGCGGCTCGCGCTGGGGGAGGAGGAGGCGTTCCTCCGCACGCTCGCGGCGGGCACGAGCATCCTCGACCTCGCGGTGTCGGAGGCCTCGGCCGCCGGATCGACGGCGCTTCCCGGCGACACGGTCTTCCAGCTGCACGACACGTTCGGGTTCCCGCTCGACCTCACCCTCGAGATGGCCGAGGAGGCGGGGCTCACCGTCGACCGCGCCGAGTTCGACCGTCTCATGGCCGAGCAGCGTGCGCGCGCCAAAGCCGACGCCAAGTCGAAGAAGGGCGCCCTCGCCGACCTCAGTGTGTACGGCGAGTTCCGGGCCGCGGGCGAGACCGTCTTCCTCGGCTACGACGCGCTGGAGACCGAGACGCGCGTGCTCGGCATCCTGGTCGGCGGCCAGAGCGCTCCCGTCGCCCAGGCGGGCGACATCGCCGAGGTGATCCTCGCCGAGACGACCCTGTACGCCGAGTCGGGCGGTCAGGACAGCGACGAGGGGGCGATCGTCGGCAACGGCTTCGACCTCGAGGTGCTCGACGTGCAGAAGCCCGTCAAGGGCCTCATCAGCCACACCGTGCAGGTGCGCAGCGGCGAGGTGCACGTCGGCGACGTCGCCCGCACGCAGGTCGATGCGCAGTACCGCCGGGCCGCGACGCAGGCCCACTCGGCGACCCACGTCATCCACGCGGCGCTGCGGCAGACGCTCGGCGGCGACGCGCACCAGTCGGGCTCGTACAACAAGGCCGGCTACATGCGTCTCGACTTCAGCTGGAACCAGGCGCTCAGCCCGGCGACCCGCAGCGAGATCGAGGAGATCAGCAACATCGCCGTGCGCGACAACCTGCCCGTCGAGACGCGCGTCATGGCGCTCGATGAGGCGAAGTCGCTCGGCGCGATGGCCCTGTTCGGCGAGAAGTACGGCGAGACCGTGCGCGTCGTCGACATCGGCGGCCCCTGGTCGCGCGAGCTGTGCGCCGGAACCCACGTCGGCAGCTCGGCTGAGATCGGCGTGATCAGTCTCGTGAGCGAGTCGTCGGTCGGGTCGACCAACCGTCGGGTCGAAGCGCTCGTCGGGCTCGACGCGTTCCGCGAGTTCGCGGCCGAGCGCGCTCTCGTGCAGCAGCTCACCGCCACGCTGAAGACGCCGAAGGACCAGCTCGCCGACCGCATTGCCGAGCTCGCCGGCCAGCTCAAGGCCGCCGAGAAGACGATCGCCCAATTCGAGGCCGCCCGCCTGACCGAGCGGGTGCCGTCGCTCGTCGCCGCGGCGCGACCGACCGGGGCGTACACCGTCGTGGCCGAGAACCTCGGCGTCCTGACGTCGGCCGACGACGTGCGCACGCTCGCGACCGCCGTGCGCGCGCGCCTCGCCGACAGCGCGGCCGTGGTCGTGCTCGCGGCCGAGACCGCGGGCAAGGCCACCGTGATCATCGCGACGACTCCCGCCGCGCGCGAGGCCGGTGCGCGCGCCGGCGAGCTCGCTCGGGCGGCCTCGGCCGTGCTCGGCGGCGGTGGCGGCGGCAAGGACGACCTCGCCCAGGGCGGCGGGCCGGATGCGGCGCGCATCCCCGCCGCGCTCGAGGCTGTGCTCGCCGCGCTGCGGGGCTGAGCGTGCGCACCGGCGTGCGGCTCGGCATCGATGTCGGGCGCGTGCGGGTGGGTGTCGCCCGCAGCGATCCGCACGGGCTGCTCGCGACGCCGGTCGAGACGCTGGCGCGGCGCGATGACGTGGTGGCGGGCATCCGCCGCCTGATCGACGAGCACGAGGCCGTGGAGGTCGTGGTCGGTCTTCCGCTCTCGCTCAGTGGCGCCAGCACCGCGTCGACCGATGACAGCCGCGCCGTCGCGCTGGCGCTCGCGGCGGCGGTGCAGACGCCGGTGCGGCTCGTCGATGAGCGGCTGACCACGGTCAGTGCGGCGCGCGGTCTGCGGGAAGCCGGCCGCTCCACCCGGAACTCGCGCTCCGTGGTCGACCAAGCGGCCGCTGTTATCCTGCTCCAGCACGCCCTCGACCTCGAGCGCTCGACCGGGAACCCGCCCGGCGCGCTCGTCGAGCCGCACGAAGGACGACCGCTCGCGTGACCGATACCGATCCCTGGGACGCCATCTTCCGCCCCGAGGGCGACGCCGCCCCGTCGCGAGCGGCGAGTGCAGCGCCGTCCGGGGCCACCTCGCCGGCGGCGGGGGGTGACGAGCCCGCACCCACGAGCCGTCGCGCGGCGCGTGAAGCGGAGGGACGACGCGGCGGCTCGCGCTCCGGGAGCGCAGGTGGTGCCGTGCGCCCACCGCGCCGTCGCCGGCGGTGGCCCTGGGTACTGCTCGGCGTGTTCTCGCTGCTGCTCGGCATCGGCGCCGCCGGGGCCTGGTGGGTCTGGTCGAACTACGAGGACCAGGTACGCGAGGTTCTCGGGTGGGAGCTGCCGAACGACTACGCGGGCTCGGGCAACGGCACGGAGGTGCTCGTCACCATCTACGCGGGCGAGATCGGCGCCGATGTGGCCGAGTCGCTCGTCGAACAGGGCGTGACCATGACCTTCGACGCCTTTTACGACCTGCTGCTGGCCGACCCCTCCATCCAGTTCATCCCCGGCACGTACCGTCTGCAGGAGGAGATGTCGGCGCAGTCGGCGCTCGATGCCCTGCTCGATCCGGCGAACAAGGTCGAGCTGACCGCGACGGTGCGCGAGGGACTGCGCGCGGGCGAGGTGATCGAGGCGCTCTCCGCCGGCACGGGCATCCCGCTCGAGGACTACCAGGCGGCGATCGCCGACCCCTCGATCTACGGCATCCCGGCCGAGGCCCCCAACATCGAGGGCTATCTCTTCCCGGCCACGTACACCTTCGAGCCGAACACGACCGCGGAGGATCACATCCGCACCCTGGTCGACGAGATGTTCTCCCGTCTCGACGCGGCCGGCGTCGCGCCGGAGGACCGGCACACGGTGCTGACGAAGGCCTCGCTCATCCAGCGGGAGGCGCGGCTGCCGGACGACTTTTACAAGGTGTCGCGCGTCATCCAGAACCGGCTCGATGACGGCTGGCGCCTCGAGTTCGACTCGTCGACCCAGTACGGGGCGGGGGAGACCGGCTCGGTCTGGTCGAGCGGTGATGCGCTCGACGACGACAACCCCTACAACACCTACGTCATCGAGGGGCTGCCCATCGGCCCGATCGCGGCACCGGGTGATCTGGCGATCGATGCCGCCATCAACCCTGCCGATGGCCCGTGGTTCTTCTTCGTGACGATCAACCTCGCGACCGGTGAGACGCAGTTCTCCGAGACCCTCGCGGAGCACGAGCGCGGCGTCGACAAGCTGCGCGCCTGGTGCCGGGCGAGCGAGGAGAACGCTGTCTACTGTGAGTAGGCGACTGGCGGTGCTCGGCAGCCCGGTCGCGCACTCGCTCTCGCCCGTGCTGCATCGCGCCGCCTACGAGCACCTGGGGCTCGACTGGCAGTACGAGCGGCACGAGGTGCGCGAGAGCGAGCTGGCCGGCTTCCTCGACGGGCTCGATCGCTCCTGGCGCGGCCTCTCCGCCACTATGCCGCTCAAGGAAGAGCTCGCCCGACTCGCCGACGAGGGCGATGACGCCGTTGCGCTGACCGGCGCTGCGAACACGGTGCTGCTCGCCGATGACGGCCGCCGCGTCGTGCGCAACACCGACGTCGCCGGCATCGAGCGATCGGTGCGGGATGCGGGGCTCGAGACCGTCGACCACGCGGTCATCGCGGGCGCGGGCGCGACAGCCCGTTCGGTGCTCGTCGCTCTCGATGAGCTCGGGCTGCGCTCCGTATCCGTCGCCGTGCGGGAGCCGGCGCGGGCGGCCGCGTTCCGCGACCTCGCCGACGAGCTCGGCGTGGGCCTCGACGTGGTGCGGCTCGCCGATCTCGAGCACGTGGTCGAGGGCGCCGACATCGTGGCCTGGACGCTGCCCAACGGGGTGCCGCTGCGGGCGGCGCTGCCGTTCGATGCGCGAACGACGGCGGTCGCCCTCGACGTGACCTACCACCCGTGGCCGGGGCCCCTTGCGGCTCAGTGGCTGGAGGTCGGCGGTCGCGTCGCCTCGGGGCGCGACATGCTGCTGCATCAGGCGGTGCGCCAGGTGCGGTTCTTCGTGTCGGGGCAGACCGACGTTCCGCTCGCGGACGAGCGCGCGGTCGAGGCCGCGATGCGCGCCGCGCTCGACGCCGCCTAGCGCGCATCCGGCCCCCGTCGCCCGTGGGAGAATGAGGGCATGCTGCGCTGGTTGACCGCCGGAGAGTCTCACGGCCCCGAACTGATCGCTGTCCTCGAGGGTCTTCCCGCCGGGGTGCCGGTGCTGCGCGAGGCCATCCAGGCCGACCTGCAGCGGCGCAAGCTCGGCTACGGCCGCGGTGCGCGCATGAAGTTCGAGCAGGACGAGCTGACGATCTCGGGTGGGGTGCGCCACGGCCTCAGCATGGGCAGCCCCGTCGCACTGCGCATCGGAAACACCGAGTGGCCCAAGTGGACGACCGTCATGAGCCCCGACCCGGTCGATCCGGCCGAGCTCAGCGGCGGCCGGGCGGCGCCGCTGACGCGGCCGCGACCGGGACACGCCGACCTGGTCGGCATGCAGAAGTACGGCTTCGACGAGTCGCGCCCCGTGCTCGAGCGCGCGAGTGCTCGCGAGACGGCGGCCCGCGTCGCGCTGGGCGCTGTCGCGCGTGCGTTCCTGGGTGAGCTCGGCATCCGCCTCGTGGCGCACACGCTCGCCATCGGGCCGGTGCGCGTGCCCGACGACGCTCCGCTGCCGCTGCCCGACGACGTCGACCGGCTCGACGCCGACCCGCTGCGGTGCCTGCACCCGGAGACGAGCGCGGCCATGGTCGCCGAGGTCGACGCGGCGCACAAAGACGGCGACACGCTCGGCGGCGTCGTCGAGGTGCTCGCCTACGGCGTGCCGCCCGGGCTCGGCTCGTACGTGCACTGGGATCGCCGACTGGATGCGCGGCTCGCCGCCGCCCTCATGGGCATCCAGGCCATCAAGGGCGTCGAGGTCGGCGACGGCTTCGAGACCACCCGCCGCCGCGGATCGGCCGCGCACGACGAGCTCGTCGTCGACGACGGCCTCATCGAGCGGCTCAGCGACCGTGCGGGCGGCACCGAGGGCGGCATGTCGACCGGCACCGTGCTGCGCGTGCGCGCCGGCATGAAGCCCATCGCGACCGTTCCGCACGCCCTGCGCACCGTCGACACGTCGACCGGCGAGGCCGCCCCCGCACACCACCAGCGCTCCGACGTGTGCGCGGTTCCGGCCGCGGGCGTGGTGGCGGAGGCCATGGTCGCCCTCGTGCTCGCCGAGGCGGTGCTCGAGAAGTTCGGCGGCGACTCGGTGGCCGAGACGCGCCGCAACCTCGAGGGCTACCTCGCGGCGATCCCGTCGACGCTCACCACGGCGGTCGCCGACGGCCGTGGCTGACACCGATCGGCGGGATGCGGGCGACCACCCGCTCGTCGTGCTCATCGGCCCGCCCGCAGCCGGCAAGTCGCGCGTCGGCAAGCGGGTCGCCCGCGCCCTCGCCGTGCCGTTCATCGACACCGACACCGTCATCGCCGCCGAGCACGGTCCGATCCCGCAGATCTTCGCCGAGCGCGGCGAGCCGGCGTTCCGCGCGCTCGAGACCGAGGCCGTGCGCGCCGCGCTCGCGCAGCCCGCGGTCGTGGCGCTCGGTGGGGGAGCCGTCATGACGCCGGCGGTCGCGGAGGCCCTGCGCGGGCATCCGGTGGCCCTTCTCACGGTGAGCGCCGAGGCCGCCACGGCCCGCCTCGACCCCGAGAGCCGCCCGCTCGTGCGCGACGGCATCGGCGCGTGGGAGGCCCTCGTCGCGCAGCGCATGCCGACCTACACCGCCCTGGCGTCCGCCACGTGGGACACCTCGTCCCGCCCCATCGACCGCATCGCCGCCGAGATCGCCGAGTGGGCGCGCGAGCGCACCGCCCCGGCTGGAGGAGCATGAGCGACATCACCGTCATCCCCGTCACCGGGTCGCCGTCGTACGAGGTGCGCGTCGGCCGCGGGCTCATCGCCGACATCGGCGCGGTGCTGCCGCCGGCCGCCGCGAAGGTGCTCGTCATCCACGCTCCGCCGCTCGCCGCCGAGGCCGAGGCGCTGCGCGAACGCCTCGCGGGGCAGGTCGAGGTGCTGATCGCGGAGGTGCCCGACGCCGAGGGCGCGAAGCGCGTCGAGGTCGCCGCCTTCTGCTGGCAGATCATGGGGCAGACCGACTTCACGCGCACCGACGCCGTCATCGGCCTGGGCGGCGGCGCGACGACGGATCTCGCGGGCTTCGTCGCCGCGACCTGGCTGCGCGGCATCGCCGTGGTGCAGGTGCCGACCACCGTGCTCGGCATGGTCGACGCCGCCGTCGGCGGCAAGACGGGCATCAACACCGCCGAGGGCAAGAACCTCGTCGGGGCGTTCTGGGCCCCGCACGCCGTCGTCGTCGACCTCGACCTGCTCGCCCAGCTGCCGCAGAACGAGATCCTCGCGGGCTTCGCCGAGGTCGTGAAGTGCGGCTTCATCGCCGACCCGGTGATCCTCGAGCTGCTGGAGGCCGACGCCGAGCTCGCGACCGATCGCACGAGCGACGTGTTCCGCGAGCTGGTCGAGCGCAGCATCCGGGTCAAGGCGGCCGTCGTCAGCGACGACTTCACCGAGCAGGGCCAGCGCGAGATCCTGAACTTCGGGCACACGCTCGGGCACGCCATCGAGCATGCCGAGCGCTACCGCTGGCGGCACGGTGCGGCGATCGCGATCGGCATGGTCTACGCCGCCGAGCTCTCGCACCTCGCCGGCTCGCTGCCCGCCGAGCAGGTCGATCGGCTGCGGCGCATCCTCGCCTCGCTCACGCTGCCGACGAGCTACCCCCTCGGGCGCTGGAAGACGTTGCTCGCCACCATGCAGCGCGACAAGAAGGCGCGCGCGGGCATGCTGCGCTTCATCGTCCTCGACGACGTCGCGAGGCCGCGCGTGCTGAACGGCACCGACGAGTCGATGCTGTTCGCGGCCTACCAGGAGGTCGGCTCGTGAGCGGCGCCGGTAGGGTTTCGGCATGACCTCGCCGACCCGGGTGCTCGTGCTCAACGGGCCCAACCTCAACCGCCTCGGCACCCGCGAGCCCGAGATCTACGGAACGGCGACGCTCGCCGAGCTGCATGCCGAGCTGCGCGGCATCGCCGACGGCGTCGAGATCGACCTGCGGCAGTCGAACGACGAGGGCGAGCTCATCGGCTGGCTGCATGACGCGGTGGATGCCCGCACCCCGGTCATCCTCAACCCCGCGGCGTTCACCCACTACAGCTACGCGCTGCGCGACGCGGTCGCCCTCGTGACCGAGGCGGGCATCCCGGTCATCGAGGTGCACCTCTCGAACCCCCACGCGCGCGAGGAGTTCCGGCACACGAGCGTCATCTCGGGTGTCGCAACGGGCGTCATCGCCGGATTCGGCTTCGGGTCGTACCGGCTGGCACTCGCGCAGCTGCTCTCCGCCCGATAGGGATGCCCGATAGGGATGCCCGACCGGCCCTCGGCTAGACTGGCCCGTCGGCGCGCCGCGCCCCCACTGACCTCACCCCACGACCTCTGACGCGAACGGATCGAAACCCGCCATGGCGACCACCAACGACATCAAGAACGGCAGCGTGCTCAACCTCGACGGCCAGCTCTGGAACGTCATCGAGTTCCAGCACGTCAAGCCTGGCAAGGGTGGGGCGTTCGTGCGCACCAAGCTCAAGAACGTCACGTCGGGCAAGGTCGTCGACAAGACGTTCAACGCGGGCACGAAGGTCGACTTCGCGACCGTCGACCGTCGCGACTACCAGTACCTGTACCAGGACGGCGCCGATTACGTGTTCATGGACACCACCGACTACGACCAGGTCACGGTTCCTGCGTCGGTGGTCGGCGACGCCGCCAACTTCATGCTCGAGAACCAGATCGTGACGATCGCGATGAACGAGGGTGTCGCGCTCTACCTCGACCTGCCCGCATCGGTCGTGCTCGAGGTGACGTACACCGAGCCCGGCCTGCAGGGTGATCGCTCGACCGGCGGCACGAAGCCCGCGACGCTCGAGACCGGCTACGAGATCCAGGTGCCGCTCTTCCTCGAGGCCGGAACCAAGGTCAAGGTCGACACCCGCTCGGGCGACTACCTGGGCCGCGTCACCGACTAGTGAGCGCCCGCAGCAAGGCCCGGAAACGGGCCCTCGACATGCTGTACATCGCCGACGTGCGGCAGGTGCCGCTCGGCGAGGTGCTGGCGGAGGAGGCGCGACGGGCGTCGGCGCAGCCGCAGCGCTCGTCGAGCTGGCCCTACGCCGAGCAGATCGTGCGCGGTGTCGAGAGCGCCCAGCACGAGATCGACGCCCTCATCGAGCAGCACGCCGTGGGCTGGACCCTGGCGCGCATGCCCGTCGTCGACCGCGCGATCCTGCGGATGGCGGCGTGGGAGCTCCGCGAGAACCCGGAGGTTCCCACCGCGGTCGCGATCGCCGAGGCGATGGAGCTCGCGAGCGTTCTCTCCACCGACGACAGCGCGCCGTTCGTCAACGGCGTGCTCGGGGCGATCGCCGCCGACGTTCGCGCCTAGCGGCCCTCCCGCCGCACGCGGTGCGGCACGGCGACACTGTGTGACGTTCTGTTGCACTCCATGTCGTCGCGTGTCGGCCCGGTTTGCCCGGCCCCGCGGCGCGCTTCTACCGTTGCGGCATGACCTCGACGACCCCTCTCGCTGCGACAACGGCGCCGGCCCTGCCGGTGTCGCTCCGCGGCGTCGGGCGGGTCTTCCCCCCGGCCCGCGGCGGGGATGCCCGCACGGTGCTGCGCGACATCCAGCTGGAGATCGCCCCGGGTGAGATCGTCGCCCTGCTCGGCCCCTCGGGGTGCGGCAAGTCGACCCTCCTGCGCCAGATCAGCGGCCTCGATCGGCCGACGGCGGGCAGCCTGACCATCGACCGCACTCCGGTCGCGGCTGCCGACCAGCGCTGCGCCGTGGCTTTTCAGGAGCCGCGGCTGCTGCCGTGGCGCACGGTCGCCCGCAACATCGAGCTCGGACTGCCGCGCGGTCTCGACCGCGAGGCCGGACGCGCGCGCGTCGCCGAACTGCTCGAGCTCGTGCAGCTCGGGCACGCGGCCGGGCTCAAGCCGCGGGAGATCTCGGGAGGCATGGCGCAGCGCGTCTCCCTGGCCCGCGCGCTCGCCCGCGACCCGGGCGTGCTGCTGCTCGACGAGCCCTTCGGGGCCCTGGATGCCCTCACCCGGCTCACCATGCAAGACCTGCTCGTGGACATCCATCGTGCCCGCCCCGCCACCGTCGTGCTCGTCACCCACGATGTCGACGAGGCGCTGGCACTCGCCGATCGCATCGTGCTGCTCGGCACGCGCCACGACCGGCCCGGCGCGACGATCAGCATGATCCTCGACGTGCCCGGCGCACGCCCCCGAGATCGTGCCTCCGTCGTGCTGACGAGGCTCCGGGCGAAGCTGCTCGACGCCCTCGGCGTTCCGAGCCACCACGAGGCCTGAAGCCTCCTCCGACCGCACCACCCGCTCCACCCGTACCGCCACCACCCCTGAACCGGTCATCCGACCACCAACCGAAAGGCCCTCATGAGCACCCGCACCCGTTTGACCCTGCTGACCGCGACCGTCGCCGTGGCCGCCATGGCCATGACCGGCTGCGTGGCGGGCGAGGGCACCCCGGCACCCGCGCCCAGCGAGGGCGCCGAGTGGAGCGACACCACGCTGACGCTCGACTTCGCGACCTACAACCCGCTCAGCCTGATCATCAAGGACCAGGGCTGGCTCGAGGCCGAGCTCGGCGACGACGTCACCGTCGAGTGGGTGCAGTCGGCGGGCTCGAACAAGGCCAACGAGGCGCTGCGCGCCGGCGCCATCGACGTCGGGTCGACGGCCGGCTCGGCCGCGCTGCTCGCGCGCTCGAACGGCAGCCCGATCCAGGTCATCACCATCTTCACCCAGCCGAACTGGGCCGCGATCGCCGTGCCGACGGGCAGCGACATCACGGAGGTCGCCGACCTCGCCGGGCGCACGGTCGCCGCGACCAAGGGCACCGACCCCTACTTCTTCCTGCTGCAGGCGCTGGCGGAGGCGGGGCTCTCGCTCGAGGACATCAGCCTGCAGAACCTGCAGCACGCCGATGGCAAGACGGCCCTCGAGACCGGCGCGGTCGAGGCGTGGGCGGGGCTCGACCCCCTGCTGGCGACCTCGGTCTACAACGGAGCGGCGGAGATCATCTACGACAACGTCGACTTCAACTCCTACGGCTTCCTGAACGCGACGGAGGAGTTCATCACGAACAACCCCGACCTCGCGCAGCTCGTCGTGAACGCCTACGAGCGTGCTCGCCAGTGGGCGCTCGAGAACCCGGAGGAGACGGCGGCGATCCTCGCCGAGGTCGCGGGCATCGACATCGCCATCGCGGAGGCGACGATCGCGCGCACCGTGATCGACATCGACAACGTGCCGGGCGACGCTCAGCGCGACGTGCTCGCCATCATCGGCCCGATCTTCGTCGAGAGCGGCGACGTCCCCAACCAGGAGCTCATCGACGAGGCGCTCGAGGCGCTCTTCAACGACACCTTCGCCACGGCGGCCGACCCGGACGCGATCGGCTGAGCATGAGTTTCGACGAGCGCGGCGGCGCTCCCGTCCGGCGCCCCTCCTCGGAGGGGCGCCGTGCGGCGTCGCTCTTCCAGTTCGGCAGCAGCTACGGGTTCTCGGCGGCCGGAACCGCCCTGCCCGAGTCGTCGCACGGGCGATTCCGTGGTCGCATCGTCGTTCTGGGTCTGCTGGTACCCGCGCTGATCCTGACACTGTGGTTCATCGCCTCCGAGCTCTCCGAGATCCCCGACTACCTCCTGCCATCGCCGAGCCAGGTGGTGCTCGCGGGCGTCGAGCTCGCGCAGTCCGGCCTCCTGGCGACCTACGTTCTGATCTCCATGCAGCGCGTCTTCCTCGGCTTCGCCATCGGCGCGGCCGTCGGCCTCGCTCTCGGTGCGCTCGTCGGCCTCTCGCGGACGGCCTCGCAGATCCTGAGTCCGACACTGGGCGCGATCCGCGCTGTGCCCTCCCTGGCATGGGTGCCGCTTCTCACCATCTACCTGGGCATCTACGAGACGCCCAAGATCACCTTGATCGCGATCGGCGCCGCGTTCCCCGTGTTCACCACGGTCGCGAGCGCGCTGCGGCATGTCGATCCGCACCTCGTCGAAGCGGGTCGTGCCTTCGGGCTCGGGCGCCTGTCGCTCCTGACCACCGTGCAGCTGCCCGCCGTCGTCCCGTCGGTGGTGTCCGGGCTCCGACTGGCGCTCGCGCAGTCCTGGCTCTTCCTCGTCGCGGCCGAGCTGATCGCGTCGTCGATGGGTCTCGGGTTCCTGCTCGTCGATTCGCAGAACAACGGGCGGATGGATCGCATCTACCTCGCGATCATCCTGCTCGCCGTGCTCGGCAAGACGACCGATGCCTTGATCGGCGTCGGCGAGCGCGCCCTGCTGAAGCGCTGGGGATGACCCGGCTAGACTGAGCCCGTACGACGTCCTTTAAGCACCGTCCTGTGAGGCGGGGAAGGAGGTCAGGGAATGGCCGCACGCACCGTGCTGCACGACGCTGACATCGCGCGCGCCCTGCGCCGCATCGCCCACGAGATCCTCGAGAGCCGGCGCGGCGACGGTCGGCTCGTCCTCCTCGGCATCCCGACCCGGGGCGTCGCTCTCGCCGAGCGCATCCAGAGCGTGATCGACGAGATCGAGCCCGGCGTGTCCGAAGCGGGCGCGCTCGACATCACGCTCTACCGCGATGACCTGGCGCGCACGCCGACGCGGGCCCCCGCTCCCACCCGCATCCCGGCGGGCGGCATCGACGATGCGGTCGTCGTGCTCGTCGCCGACGTGCTCTACTCGGGGCGCACGATCCGGGCGGCGCTCGACGCCATCGTCGACCACGGGCGACCGCGCGCGGTGCGCCTGGCCGTGCTCGTCGATCGCGGGCATCGCGAGCTGCCGATCCGCGCCGACTTCGTCGGCAAGAACCTGCCCTCCGCGACGAGCGAGCGGGTCTCCGTACGGCTCACCGAGGTCGACGGGGTCGAGGAGGTGACGATCGAGCCATGAGGCACCTGCTCAGCACGCGCGACCTCGAGCGGGCATCCGCGATTCGCCTGCTCGATGTCGCCGAAGACATGGCCCAGACGGCCGACCGCGCGGTGCGCACCCTGCCGGCGCTGCGCGACAAGACGGTGGTCAATCTCTTCTTCGAAGACTCGACCCGCACGCGCCTGTCGTTCGAGGCGGCGGCCAAGCGGCTCAGCGCGAACGTCATCACCTTCAGCGCGAAGGGGTCGAGCGTCTCGAAGGGCGAGAGCCTGAAAGACACCGCGCAGACGCTGCTGGCGATGGGCGCCGATGCGATCGTCGTGCGCCACCACGACTCGGGCGCCGCGCACCGCCTGGCGAACGCGGGCTGGATCGACGCCGCGATCATCAACGCCGGCGACGGCACGCACGAGCACCCGACGCAGGCGCTGCTCGACGCCTTCACGATCCGGCAGCGGCGATTCGGCGCTGACGCGCGCGGACGGGGGCTCGACGGGGTGCGCGTCGCGATCGTCGGCGACATCCTGCACTCGCGCGTCGCGCGCTCGAACGTCTGGCTGCTGCACGCGCTGGGTGCCGACGTGCACCTCGTCGCCCCCCGCACGCTGCTGCCGCACGGCATCGACACCTGGCCGGTCGCCGTGCACGAGCATCTCGACGAGGCGCTCGCCCTCGCGCCCGATGCCGTCATGATGCTGCGCATCCAGTCCGAGCGCATGCGCGACGCCTTCTTCCCGTCCGCCCGCGAGTACGGGCGCGAGTGGGGCCTCACGGCCGAGCGGTTCGCCGCGCTCGGCCCCGATACGATGGTGATGCACCCCGGCCCCATGAACCGTGGGCTCGAGATCTCCTCCGTCGCCGCCGACTCCTCGGGGTCGACGGTGCTCGCTCAAGTCACGAACGGGGTGTTCATCCGCATGGCCGTGCTCTACCTGCTGGTCGCCGGTTCCGGTTCCGACGCCGACCCGATCGGGGGCCAGGGATGACCGCCCTCCTGATCCGCGGCGCGGCCCTCCTCGGCGGCGCGCCCGCCGACCTCCGTGTTCGCCAGGGCGTGATCGTCGACCGCGGCAGCTTGAGCGCGGAGGCGGGGGAGCGCGTCATCGACGCCGAGGGTCTCGTCGCCCTTCCCGGCCTCGTCGATCTGCACACCCACCTGCGCGAGCCAGGGGGAGAGGCGAGCGAGACCGTGCTGACGGGCACGCGCGCCGCCGCCGCCGGAGGGTTCACCGTCGTCCACGCGATGGCGAACACCACGCCCGTCGCCGACACCGCGGGGGTCGTCGAGCAGGTGCATCGTCTGGGACAGCGCGCGGGCTACGCCGACGTGCGTCCGGTCGGCGCGGTCACGGTCGGCCTCGCGGGCGAGCAGCTGGCCGAGATCGGCGCGATGGCGCGATCGGCCGCCCGCGTGCGGGTGTTCAGCGACGACGGGCACTGCGTGCACGATCCGCTGCTGATGCGCCGCGCGCTCGAGTACGTCGCGACCTTCGACGGCGTCGTCGCGCAGCACGCCCAGGAGCCGCGGCTCACCGTGGGCGCGCAGATGAACGAGGGAGCACTGTCGAGCGAGCTGGGGCTGGCCGGGTGGCCCGCCGTCGCGGAGGAGGCGATCATCGCCCGCGATGTGCTGCTCGCCGAGCACGTCGGCGCCCGCCTGCACATTTGCCACCTGTCCACGGCCGGGTCGGTCGACATCGTCCGCTGGGCGAAGGCTCGGGGCATCGCCGTGACCGCGGAGGTCACGCCCCACCACCTGTTGCTGACCGAGGAGCTCGCGCGCAGCTACGACGCGCGCTTCAAGGTGAACCCGCCCCTGCGTCGCGACGAGGACGTGCACGCGCTGCGCGCCGCCCTCGCCGACGGAACCATCGACATCGTCGCAACCGACCACGCCCCGCACCCCGTGGAGGCGAAGGAGTGCACGTGGGCCGAAGCGGCCTTCGGCATGGTCGGGCTCGAGTCGGCTCTCAGCGTCGTGCAGCAGGCGGTCGTCGAGACCGGCCTGCTCGACTGGGCCGCCGTCGCGCGGGCGATGTCGACCGCGCCCGCCGCGATCGGGCGGGTCGAGGGCTATGACGAGCCGCTGGCGGAGGGCAGCCCCGCGAACCTCACGCTGGTCGACCCGGCCCACCGGCGCTCGTGGGCCGTGAGCGACCTCCGGGGCCGCAGCACCAACACCCCGTACACCGCGCGCGAGCTTCCCGGCCGTATCGTCACCACGGTGCACCGCGGCGTGCTGACCGTCGACGGCGGCGAGCTCCTCGGCCCCGAGGCGGTCATCGCCGCGCACCAGGAGGTCGACCATGGATAGGCTCACCCCCACCCTCCTGATCGTCGGCTTCCTGGTCGTCGTGTTCGGGCTCATGCTTCTCGGATGGCGCTCGCGCCGCCGCCGCCAGGGCGGCATCGCCCGGCCCGAGCCGGTGCCCGCGGCGCTCGGTGCCGCATCCCTCGTCGTCGACGGCTGGTACGTGGCCACCACGCTCGCGGACCAGCCGCTCGAACGGGTGGCCGTGCACGGGCTGGGGTTCCGCGCCCGCGCGACAGCGAGCGTGCATCCTGAGGGCCTCGTGCTCGCCCCGCAGGGTCGCGACGCCTTCCTGATCGAGCCGGCCGCCCTGCGCGGCGCGGGCCGCGCGACCTGGGCGATCGACCGCGTCGTCGAGAAGGACGGCCTCGTGCTGATCGGCTGGATGCTCGGCGAGACCCCTGTCGACAGCTACCTGCGCGTGCCGGATGCGCCGGCCGCGGCCGCGCTCATCACCGCGATCCAGACCCTCGTTCCCGCCCCTGACGCGGAAGGACCCGCCTCGTGACCCGTACCCCCGCCGTTCTCGTGCTCGAAGACGGAACCCGCTTCCGCGGCCGTGCCTACGGCGCCGAGGGCCGCACCGTCGGCGAGGCGGTCTTCGCCACCGGCATGAGCGGCTACCAAGAGACTCTGACCGACCCGAGCTACGCCGGGCAGATCGTCGTCATGACGGCGCCGCACATCGGCAACACCGGCATGAATGATGAAGACCCCGAGTCGCGCCGCATCTGGGTCGAGGGCTTCGTCGTGCGCGACCCCGCCCGCCGGGTCTCGAACCACCGCGCCACCCGCAGTCTCGACGACGATCTCGAGGGGCAGGGCATCGTCGGCATCAGCGGCATCGACACCCGCGCGCTCACCCGCCGCATCCGCGAGGGCGGCGCCATGCGGGCCGGCATCTTCTCGGGCGCGGATGCGGAGCTCAGCGACGACGAGCAGCTCGCGATCGTCCGTTCGAGCGCAGAGATGACCGGCCGCAACCTCTCCGCCGAGGTCTCGGTCGACGCGCCGCTCGTGATCCCGGCCGAGGGGGAGCCCCTCGGCCGCCTCGCCGTGCTCGACCTCGGGGTGAAGCAGGCGACGCTGCGCCACCTCGCCCAGCGAGGCTTCGAGGTGCACGTGCTGCCGCAGTCGGTCACGCTCGCGCAGCTGCTCGCGATCGAGCCCGTCGCGGTGTTCTACTCGAACGGCCCCGGCGACCCGGCGGCGAGCGCCGCGCACGTCGAGCTGCTGCAGGGCGTGCTGCGCGAGGGCCTGCCGTTCTTCGGCATCTGCTTCGGCAACCAGCTGCTCGGCCGCGCTCTCGGGTTCGGCACCTACAAGCTTCCCTACGGCCACCGCGGCATCAATCAGCCGGTGCTCGACAAGGCGACCGGTCGCATCGAGATCACCGCGCACAACCACGGTTTCGCCGTGGACGCGCCGCTCGAGGGCGTGGTCGAGAGCCCGGCCGGTTTCGGCCGCGTCGAGGTCAGCCACATCGGGCTGAACGACCAGGTGGTCGAGGGGCTGCGGGCCCTGGACATCCCGGCGTTCTCGGTGCAGTACCACCCGGAGGCGGCGGCCGGCCCGCACGACTCCACCTCCCTGTTCGACCGCTTCCACGACCTCGTCGTCGAGACCACCCGGAAGGCGCAGAGCTGATGCCCAAGCGCGACGACATCAACAGCGTTCTGGTGATCGGCTCCGGCCCGATCGTCATCGGCCAGGCCGCCGAGTTCGACTACTCGGGCACGCAGGCCTGCCGCGTGCTGCGGGCGGAGGGCATCCGAGTCATCCTCGTCAACTCCAACCCGGCGACGATCATGACCGACCCGGGCTTCGCCGACGCGACCTACATCGAGCCGATCACGCCCGAGGCGATCGAGGCGATCATCGCGAAGGAGCGCCCGGATGCGGTGCTCCCGACCCTCGGGGGCCAGACGGCCCTCAACGCGGCGATCGCGCTGCACGACCAGGGGATCCTGAAGAAGTACGACGTCGAGCTCATCGGTGCCTCCTTCGAGGCGATCCACCGGGCGGAGGACCGTCAAGCCTTCAAGCAGCTCGTGCTCGCCGCCGGGGCCGACGTGGCCCGCAGTGCGATCGCGCACACGGTCGACGAGGCCCTCGCGTTCGCCGACGAGCTGGGGTACCCGGTGGTCATCCGCCCGTCGTTCACGATGGGCGGTCTGGGTTCGGGCTTCGCGCATGACCGCGAGCAGCTGATCCGCATGGTGACCGACGGCCTGCACCAGTCGCCGACGACCGAGGTGCTGCTCGAGGAGTCGATCCTCGGCTGGAAGGAGTACGAGCTCGAGCTCATGCGCGACCGCGCCGACAACACGGTCGTGGTGTGCTCGATCGAGAACGTCGACCCCGTCGGCGTGCACACGGGCGACTCGATCACGGTCGCGCCAGCGCTCACGCTCACCGACCGCGAGTATCAGAACCTGCGCGAGATCGGCAGCCGCATCATCCGCGACGTCGGTGTCGATACCGGCGGCTGCAACGTGCAGTTCGCCGTCGACCCGGCGACCGGCCGCGTGATCGTCATCGAGATGAACCCGCGCGTGTCGCGCTCCAGCGCACTCGCGTCGAAGGCCACGGGCTTCCCGATCGCGAAGATCGCCGCCAAGTTGGCGATCGGCTACCGGCTCGCTGAGATCCCGAACGACATCACGCGCGTGACGCCGGCGAGCTTCGAGCCGACCCTCGACTACGTCGTCGTCAAGGTTCCCCGCTTCGCCTTCGAGAAGTTCCCGGCCGCCGATGTGCGGCTGACGACCACCATGAAGTCGGTTGGCGAGGCGATGGCGATCGGCCGCAACTACGCGACCGCCCTCCAGAAGGCGCTCCGCAGCCTCGAGAAGCGGGGCAGCAGCTTCCACTGGCAGGGCGAGCCGGGCGACAAGGATGCCCTCCTCGCGCTCGCCGCGACCCCCACCGACGGCCGCATCGTGACGGTGCAGCAGGCCTTGCGCGCCGGTGCCTCGATCGAGGAGCTGTTCGACGCGACCGGCATCGACCCGTGGTTCCTCGACCAGATCGTGCTGATCAACGAGGTGGCCGATGAGGTCGCCGCGGCCCCGGACCTCACGACCGACGTGCTGCGGCACGCGAAGGAGCACGGTTTCAGCGAGGCCCAGATCGCGCAGCTGCGCGGGCTCGACGAGTCGGTGGTGCGGGCCGCCCGCCGCGACGCCGGCGTGCGCCCGGTCTTCAAGACCGTCGACACCTGCGCGGGGGAGTTCCCGGCGTTGACGCCCTACCACTACTCGAGCTACGACCTCGAGACCGAGGTGGCCCCGAGCAGCGCCCGCAAGGTCGTCATCCTCGGCTCGGGCCCGAACCGCATCGGCCAGGGCATCGAGTTCGACTACTCGTGCGTTCACGCGAGCTTCGCGCTGCGCGACGCGGGCTTCGAGACGATCATGATCAACTGCAACCCCGAGACCGTCTCGACCGACTACGACACGAGCGATCGGCTCTACTTCGAGCCGCTGACCCTCGAGGACGTGCTCGAGGTGATCGACGCCGAGCGGGCCTCGGGCGAGGTCGTGGGCGTCATCGTGCAGCTCGGCGGCCAGACGGCCCTGGGCCTGGCGCACGGCCTCGAGCAGGCCGGCGTGCCGATCCTGGGCACGAGCCCGAGCGCGATCGACCTCGCGGAGGAGCGCGGCGCGTTCTCGCGCATCCTGGAGGGCGCCGGTCTCACCGCGCCGCGCAACGGCACCGCGACCGATGTCGACAGCGCCGTCGCGATCGCGGAGGGCATCGGGTACCCGGTGCTCGTGCGCCCGAGCTTCGTTCTCGGCGGCCGCGGCATGGAGATCGTGTACGACAGCCCGAGCCTCGTCGACTACTTCGACCGGGTGAAAGACCAGGCGATCATCGGCCCCGAGCAGCCGCTGCTCGTCGACCGCTTCCTCGATGACGCCGTCGAGATCGACGTCGATGCCCTGTTCGACGGCGACGAGCTCTACGTCGGCGGCATCATGGAGCACATCGAGGAGGCCGGGGTGCACTCGGGCGACTCGGCCTGCACCCTCCCGCCCGTGACCCTCGGTCGCGACGTCATCGACCGCGTGCGCGCGGCGACGGAGGCGATCGCGCGCGGCATCGGCGTGCGCGGGCTGCTCAACGTGCAGTTCGCGATCGGCGCGGGCGTGCTCTACGTGCTCGAGGCGAACCCGCGCGCGTCGCGCACGGTGCCCTTCGTGTCGAAGGCGCTGGGCATCCCGCTGGCGAAGGCCGCGTCGCTCGTCATGACCGGCCGCTCGATCCGCGACCTCGTTGCGACCGGCCTTCTGCCGGCCCGCGACGGCTCGACAGTTCCGCTCGACGCGCCCGTCGCCGTCAAGGAGGCGGTGCTGCCGTTCAAGCGGTTCCGCACGCGCGAGGGCGTCATCGTCGATTCGGTGCTCGGCCCCGAGATGCGGTCGACGGGCGAGGTCATGGGCATCGACCGCGACTTCCCGCGCGCGTTCGCGAAGAGCCAGCAGGCGGCCTACGGTGGCCTGCCGCGCGAGGGGGTCGTGTTCATCTCGGTGGCCGACCGCGACAAGCGCGCCGTGGTGCTGCCCGCGCTGCGCCTGCGCCAGCTCGGTTTCGAGCTCTGGGCGACCGAGGGCACCAACGAGGTGCTCGCGCGGCACGGCATCGAGGCCCGCGTCGTGCGCAAGCACAGCGGAGGCGATGGCGATGGCGATGGGGAGCCGAGCATCGTCGACCTCATCAACGCTGGCGAGGTCGACATCGTCATCAACACGCCGTCGGGGCGCTCGGCACGCGCCGACGGCATCGAGATCCGCACGGCGACGGTGGCGGCCGACAAGCCGCTCATCACGACGATGGCCACCGTCGGCGCCGCCGTGGCCTCGATGGAGTCGTCGACCGAGCCGTTGACCGTCACCAGCCTGCAGGACTACGCGCGGGCCCGGGAGAGCGCATGATCACGTTCGGGGAGCGCCTGCGCGCCGTCACGGATGCCCACGGCCGGCTCTGCCTCGGCATCGACCCGCACAGCTCGCTGCTGCGGCAGTGGGGTCTGAGCGACGACGCCGCGGGCGCGCGCTCGCTCGCCCTGCGCGCCCTCGAGGCGGCCCGCGGTCGGGTCGGCATCGTCAAGCCGCAGGCGGCCTTCTTCGAGCGGTTCGGGGCGGCGGGCTACACCGTGCTCGAGGAGGTCATCGGCACGGCTCGCGCGGCGGGCTTCCTGGTGATCGCCGACGTGAAGCGCGGCGACATCGGCTCGACCGTGGCCGCCTACGGGGAGGCCTGGCTCGCACCCGGCTCCCCGCTCGAGGCGGACGCCATGACCGCCGTCGCCTACCAGGGCCTCGGATCGCTCGACCCCGTGATCGAGCTCGCCGACGAGCACGGCAAGGGCGTCTTCGTGCTGACCGCCACCTCGAACCCCGAGGGGCGCGGCCTGCAGCAGTCCGTGAGCCCGACCGGCCGCTCGGTGGCGGGGCAGCTCGCTCGCGACGTCGCGGTGCGCAACGCCAGTGCCGTCGGCTGGGGGTCGCTCGGCGTCGTCATCGGCGCCACCGAGCCCATCACCGCGAGCGGCATCGACCCGGTGCTGCTGCAGCACACGCCCGTGCTCGGCCCCGGTTTCGGCTACCAGGGCACCCGGCTCAGCACGCTGGCCGAGGTCTACGGGGTCGCCGCGGGATCGGTCATCCCCACGGTCACGCGCAGCGTGCTCTCCGCCGGCCCCGAGGGGCTCGAGGCGGCGCTCGACGAGCACCGCCTCGAACTGGAGGGGGCCGCGGCGTGATGGCCGCCATGCCGGAGGTCGATCGCGTCGCCGCATCCCGCGCCGCCGTCGCCGCCCGCCGCGCGCGTGCGGCGATCAAGGCCGCCGTCGTGGCGGGAGACCGGTCCGCTCTCGACGTGGCGGAGACCGCGTGGCGCGAGCCCGAGAGCGCGGAGGCGGGCATCCGCGTTCCCGAGCTGCTCGGCAGCCTGCGGGGCATGGGCCCGGCCCGCGTGGGCGAGGTGCTCGACCGGCTGGGCATCTCCGCCGTCAAGCGGGTCGGAGGGCTCGGCCGGCACCAGCGAACCCGCCTGCGCGACTGGCTGCGTGCGCGCGAGGGCGTGCCGGGGCGCGGTCGTCTCGTCGTGCTGGCGGGCCCGACCGCGGTGGGCAAGGGAACCGTGGCGGGCTACATCCGGCAGCATCATCCGGATGTCCTGCTGAGCGTCTCGGCGACCACGCGCTCCCCGCGCCCGGGCGAGGTCGACGGCGTGCACTACTACTTCGTCGACGACGCGGGCTTCGATGGCCTCATCGAGCGGGGCGAGCTGCTCGAGTGGGCGCAGGTGCACAGCGCGGCGCGGTACGGCACGCCGCGGCCTCCCGTGGAGGCGGCGCTCGCATCCGGTCGCAGCGTGCTTCTGGAGATCGACCTGCAGGGCGCCCGCCAGGTGCGCGCCGCGATGCCCGACGCGGTGCTGGTCTTCCTGCTGCCGCCGAGCTGGGAGGAGCTGGTGCGGCGGCTGATCGGCCGCGGCACCGAGTCGCCCGAGGAGCAGGCGCGCCGGCTCGAGACCGCCCGCATCGAGCTCGCCGCGCAGGACGAGTTCGATGAGCTCGTCGTGAACGACGATGTGCCGCGCGCGGCGCAGGAGGTCGTAGACTTGCTGGCAGTGCCCAGCGGCGGAGCGCGCCCAGCGGGGCGTGCCGGCTCGGCGCGCTAGACCCCGCCGCGCTCGGCGCGGTGCAGAGACGAGAGCGAGACACTCATGGCCGACAAGAACTCCGGCATCATCGAGCCCCCCATCGACGAGCTGCTGTCGAAGGTCGACTCCAAGTACCAGCTGGTCATCTTCGCGTCGAAGCGCGCCCGCCAGATCAACGACTACTATGCCGACCTGCACGAGGGCAGCCTGTTCGACAACGTCGGGCCGCTCGTCGACTCGACCGTCGACGACAAGCCGCTGTCGGTCGCGCTGCACGAGATCAACGAGGACAAGCTCGTCCTCACCAAGATCACGGACTAGGCGCGAGGCGTGTCCGACGCGGCGTCGACCCGCTCGGGTCGTCTCACCGTCGTCGTCGGCATCACGGGCGGCATCGCCGCCTACAAGGCGGTGGGCGTCGCCCGGGCCCTCGTGCGCGCCGGCCACGACGTGCACGTCGTGGCGACCGATGGCGCGCTGCGCTTCGTGGGTCGCCCGACGCTCGAGGCGATCAGCCGCAACCCGGTGCACACCGACCTCTACGAGGGTGTCGCCGAGGTGCGCCACGTCGCCCTCGGGCAGCGCGCCGACCTCATCGTGATCGCCCCGGCGACGGCCCACACCATCGCCTCGCTCGCGGCCGGCCTCGCGGGCGACCTGCTCGGCACGACCGTGCTCGCGAGCGCGGCGCCCCTCGTCATCGCCCCGGCGATGCACACCGAGATGTGGGAGCACCCCGCGACGGTCGCCAACATCGCCACCCTGCGAGCGCGCGGCGTGACGATCGTCGGCCCCGGCTCGGGCGCGCTCACGGGCGAGGACGTCGGGCCGGGCCGCATGAGCGAGCCCGACGAGATCGTCGAGCGGGCGCTGGCGGTGATCGGTCCGCACGATCTGGTCGGGCGCCGCATCCTGGTCTCCGCCGGGGGCACGCGTGAGCCTCTCGACCCCGTGCGGTTTATCGGCAACCGCTCCAGCGGACGCCAGGGCGTCGCCCTCGCCGCCGCCGCAGCGGCACGGGGCGCGTCCGTCACGCTCGTCGCCGCCCACCTCGAGGTGCCGGCGCCCGCCGGGGTCGAGGTCGTCACCGTCGGCACGGCTGCCGAGCTCGAGGCGGCGATGGCCCAGCACGCCGCCGAGGCCGACACCGTCATCATGGCCGCCGCGGTCGCCGACTTCCGCCCGATCGCCGTCGCCGAGTCGAAGATCAAGAAGACCGACGACGGTGCCGGGCTGCGGCTCGAGCTCGAGCGGACCCCCGACATCCTCGCCGGTCTCGCGGCTCGCCGCCGGCCGGGCCAGCGCATCGTCGGCTTCGCGGCCGAGACCGAGCCGGATGACGACGCGCTGCTGCGCGTCGCCGCGGCCAAGGCCCGGCGCAAGGGTGTCGACCTGCTCGTGGTGAACCGCGTGGGCTGGAGCGAGGGGTTCGGCACCCCGACCAACGCCGTCATGCTGCTCGACGGCGACGGTAGCCTGGTGGGCCGGGCGGAGGGCGACAAGGCGTCGGTGGCGCACCGTATCCTCGACCTCCTGGCCTGAGACACCGCGAACCCTCCACGACAGGACGACCCCCGATGAGCGCGCTGCGACTGTTCACCTCCGAGTCGGTCACGGAAGGGCATCCCGACAAGATCTGCGACCAGATCTCCGACAGCATCCTCGACGCGCTGCTCACCGTCGACCCGCAGGCCCGCGTCGCGGTCGAGACGCTCGTGACGACCGGGCTCGTGCACGTCGCGGGCGAGGTCACGACGAGCGGCTACGTCGACATTCCCGGCATCGTGCGGCAGCGCGTCACCGACATCGGCTACACCTCGAGCGATGTGTGGTTCGACGGGCGCTCGTGCGGGGTCTCGGTGTCGATCGGCGAGCAGTCGCCCGACATCGCCCAGGGCGTCGATGCTGCGTTCGAGACCCGCGAGGGGTCGAGCACCGACGTCGACGATGCGCAGGGCGCCGGCGACCAGGGCATCATGTTCGGCTACGCCACGACCGAGACGCCTGCCTTCATGCCGCTGCCGATCTGGCTCGCGCACCGGCTGGCCGAGCGGCTCGCGGCCGTGCGGAAGGACGGCACCCTCGACTACCTGGCCCCCGACGGCAAGACGCAGGTCACCGTCGGCTACGAGGGGTCGGTGCCCCGCACCATCGAGACGGTCGTGCTGTCGACCCAGCACCTGCGGGGCGTGACGACGCAGCGCCTGCGCGAGGAGGTGCGCGCGGTCGTCATCGACCCGGTGCTCGAGGCGGCGGGATTCGCTGCCGGCGGTGCGGCGGGCGACGGCCCGCGCGTGCTCATCAACCCCACCGGCCGGTTCGAGATCGGCGGCCCGCACGGCGATGCCGGGCTCACCGGCCGCAAGATCATCGTCGACACCTATGGCGGTGCCGCCCGGCACGGGGGAGGGGCATTCAGCGGCAAGGATCCGTCGAAGGTCGACCGCTCCGCCGCCTACGCGCTGCGCTGGGTCGCCAAGAACGCCGTCGCGGCGGGCCTCGCCGATCGCCTCGAGGTGCAGGTGGCCTACGCCATTGGCACCGCCGCGCCCGTCGGGCTCTACGTCGAGACCTTCGGCACCGGTCACCTCGATGATGAGCGCATCATCGCCGCCATCCGCGAGGTGTTCGACCTGCGCCCCGCTGCGATCATCCGCGATCTCGACCTGCTGCGCCCGATCTACGCGGCGACCAGCACCTACGGGCACTTCGGGCGCGACCTGCCGGGCTTCACCTGGGAGCGCCTCGACCGCGTCGACGCGCTCCGATCGGCGGCCGGGGTCTGAGCATGACCGCGGGCGTCATCGCGCGCGTGCTGCTCGACTCACCGCTGCCGCAGCTCGACCGGCTGTTCGACTACCGGGTTCCCGAGCGCTGGCGCGACGATGCGCAGCCCGGCGTGCGCGTGTTGGTGCCCCTGCGCTCGGCCGGACGGCAGGCGAAGGGGTGGATCATCGAGGTCGTCCCCGAGACCGCCGATGGCCCGGGGTTCGACGGCGTGCTGAGCGAGCTCGACGAGGTCGTGTCGCCCGTGCCGGTGCTCGACCCCGCCGTCTGGCAGCTCGTGCGGCGGGCCGCCGATCGCGCGGCCGGCGTCGCGAGCGACCTCGTGCGGCTGGCCGTGCCACCCCGTCAGGTGCGGGTCGAGAAGGCCTGGGCGGCACGGCAGGGCGAGCCCGCATCCCCGCCACCCGCCGCCGTGCCGACGCTCGTGAGCGTCACGGGGTACGCGGCCGACGTCATGGCCGACCTCGTCGCGCCAGCGCTCGCGGGCACCGGCCGGCGGGTCGCGCTGCAGGCCATCCCCGCCCCCGTCGAGCTCGCCCCCGGGCGCTGGGGGCCCGCGGGTCTGCGCACGCTCGCCGAGCTCGCAGCAGCGACCCTGGCGGGCGGACGCAGCGCGATCGTGAGCGTGCCCGACTACCGCGATCTCGATCATCTCGAGGTCGCGCTCAGCGGGCTCGTCGACGCGCAGCGCGTCGCCCGACTCGACGCGGCGCAGCCCGCCGGTGCCCGCTACGCCGCCTTCCTGCGAACGCTCGAGAGCGCGCCCCTGATCGTCATCGGCAACCGCTCGGCACTGCTCGCACCCGCACCCGAGCTCGGGCTCATCGCCCTGTGGGACGACGGCGACCCCCTGCACGTCGAGCAGCACGCCCCCGGCGTGCACGCCCGCGACCTCGCGCTACTGCGGCAGGAGCAGGCGGGATGCTCGCTCGTGCTCGCCTCCCTCGCGCCGAGCACCGACACCCAGCGGCTGCTGGAGCTGGGGTGGCTATCGCCCGTCGAGCCGCTCGGCCGCTGGCGGCGGCGCATCACGCCGACCGAGCAGCGCGCGGGCGCGGGCGACGCCGCTCCGGCCCGCATCCCCTCGACCGCCTGGCGAGCGGTCGCCGAGGCCCTCGCGCAGGGCCCGGTGCTCGTGCAGGTCGCGCGGCCCGGTCACACCCCCCGGCTCGCGTGCGCGACGTGCGGCGAGACGGCGCGCTGCGCCTCCTGCGGGGGTCCTCTCGCGGTCTCCCGCTCGACGGCCGTGCCGTCGTGCCGCTGGTGCGGAGCGCTCGCGGTCGACTGGCGCTGCGGCACCTGCGGAGGGCTGCGCCTCCGGCCGCTCGGTCGCGGCTCGGGCCGCACGGCGGAGGAGCTCGGCCGCGCCTTCCCCGGGGCGCGCGTCGTCGTCTCCGACGGCGAGACCCCGCTGCAAGAGGCGCCGGGCGGCCGGACGCTCGTCGTGGCGACGCGCGGTGCGGAGCCCGTTGTGGCGGGCGGCTATCGCGCCGTGCTGCTGCTCGACGGCGAGAGCATGCTCGCCCGCGAGAGCCTGCGCGTGGTCGAGGACTGCGTGCGCTGGTGGTGCACCGCGGCCGCGCTCGCGGCCCCCGACGCCCCCGTGCTGCTCGCCGGCGTCAGCGGCCCGGTGGCGACCGCTCTCGCGACCGGGCACCCTGAGCGTGTTGCGGCGCGCGAGCTCGCCGACCGCCGGCAGCTGCGGTTCCCGCCGGCCGTGCGGGTCGCCGCGGTGGCCGGCGAGCCGGCCGCGGTGCAGCGTGCGCTGGCGGCCGTCGAGGGACTGGACGGCGTCGACGTGCTCGGGCCGATCGAGCTCGAGGAGGGGCGGGTGCGCGCGATCGTGCGCTTCGACTACCCCCGGGGATCGGAGGTCGCCGCCGCGCTCAAGGCCGAGCTCGTCCGAGGAGCGACCGCGCGGGCGCCGCGCGTCCCGGGGGCGCCCCCGCGCCGCCGGGTGCCGGCGCTGCGGGTGCGGTTCGACGACGTCGAGCCCTTCGACGACCCTGGCGGTCGGGCTCAGCCCGCCGGCCGTTAGACGCCGTCCGCGTCGGAGGCGGGGGCGGGCATCCGGTTGAATGAGAGCATGACCGCCCTGCGCCTCGTCGTCGCCGGCAGCCCCGCCGCTGCTGTGCCGACGCTCACCACCCTCGCGGCCGGCGCGCACGCGATCGAGCGGGTCATCACCCGGCCGCCCGCGCCGCAGGGTCGCAAGCGCATCCTGACCCCGACGCCGGTCGCGGTCGAGGCCGAGCGGCTGGGCATCCCCGTGCTCGCCGCGCGACGGCTGAGCGAGCTCGAGCCCGAACTGCTGCCGCTCAGCGTCGACCTCGGCGTGATCGTCGCCTACGGCGGACTCGTGCGCGAGCCGCTGCTTTCGTGGCCGCGTCTGGGGTGGATCAACTTGCACTTCTCGCTGCTGCCGCGTTGGCGCGGCGCGGCACCGGTGCAGCACGCGGTGATGGCGGGCGATGCCGAGACCGGAGCCACCGTGTTCCAGCTCTCCGAGGGCCTCGACGAGGGCGACTGGTTCGCGCGCGTGACCACGCCGATCGGCGCCCATCGCACGGCGGGCTCGCTGCTCGACGAGCTCAGCCGCTCCGGCGCGCAGCTCGTGGCCGACGTCGTCGACCAGCTCGCCGCGGGCACGGCCGTGGCGCGTCCGCAGGTCGGGGAGGTGACCCTCGCGCCCAAGCTGCAGCGCGACGATGCCGCCCTGCGCTTCGACGCGCCCGCGGAGGTCGTGCACGCGCGCCTGCGAGGGGTGACCCCCGAGCCGGGCGCCTACTGCGTCTGGGGCGAGCAGGCTCTCAAGGTGCACGAGGCGGCGATCGCGCGGGATGCGGCGCCCCTGCCGCCCGGAGCCCTCCGCCGCGACGGCTCCCGCGTGCTGGTCGGCACCGCGACCGAGCCGCTCGAGCTGCTGCGGGTGCAGCCCGCGGGCCGCCCGTCGATGGCGGCCGCCGACTGGGCGCGCGGCTGGCCCGCCGAGGCCCCCGGGTCGGTCACGTGACCCCGTCGCCCGCGCCGCGGCGGGCCGGCCAGCGCGCCGCGACCACCCCGCGGGCGATCGCGCTCGAGGTCGTCACCGCGGTGCGCGCCGACGACGCCTACGCGAACCTGCTGCTGCCGGCACGCATCCGCCGCGCGCGGCTCTCGCCCGCCGACGCGGCGCTCACGACCGAGCTCGCCTATGGCACGCTCCGTCGCCGCGGGCTCTACGACCGCATCGTCGAGAAGGCTGCGGGTCGTGCGCTCGCCGCCATCGACGCCCCGGTCACCGACCTGCTCGCGCTCGGCACGCACCAGCTGCTCGCGATGCGCACGCCCGCCCACGCGGCCGTCGACGAGTCGGTGCGCCTCGCGCGTGCGACCGGCCAGTCCCGCGCCACCGGTTTCGTCAATGCGGTGCTGCGCGCGGTGGCGCGCGCCGACGAGCCGCAGTGGGTCGCTCGGCTGCTCGCCGGCATCGACGACCCGGACGAGCGCCTCGGCATCACGACGGCGCATCCCGCCTGGGTCGTCGCGGCGCTTCGCGCGGCCCTCGAACGCGAGGGGCGTGCCGACGAGCTCGAGCGGCTGCTGACGGCCGACAACACCCCGGCGCGGGTCATGCTCGCCGCCTTGCCGGGTCTCTCGACGACCGACGAGGTCGGCGCGCCCGCATCCTGGGCCCCCACCGCCGTGCTCGCCCCCGCGGGCGATCCGGGCGCCCATCCCGTGGTCGCGGCCGGTCGCGCGCGGGTGCAGGACGAGGGCTCCCAGCTCGCGGCTCTCGCGCTCACGCGCGCTCGCGCCGTGCGGGCGGGGGAGCGCTGGCTCGACCTGTGCGCCGGGCCCGGCGGCAAGGCGGCGCTGCTCGCCGCCGAGGCGCGCCAGGGCGATGCCGTGCTCGTGGCGAACGAGGTCGTGCCGGCGCGGGCCGGGCTCGTGCGCTCGGCGCTGCAGGCGGTCGACCCGGCCGTGGAGGTGCGCGTCGGCGATGGGCGCGCGATCGGGGCGGATGAGCCCGCGCGCTACGACCGCATCCTGCTCGACGCGCCGTGCACCGGGCTCGGTGCCCTGCGGCGCCGGCCCGAGGCCCGCTGGCGCAAGTCGGCCGGTGACGTGCCCGAGCTCGCCGCGCTGCAGGCCCAGCTGCTGCGCAGCGCCGTCGACGCGCTCGCACCCGGCGGCATCCTGGCGTACGTCACGTGCTCGCCGCACCCGGCCGAGACCACCGCGATCGTGGATGCCCTGCTCGCCGACCCCGCCTGCCCGGTGACCCCGCTCGACACGCGGGCCGTGCTCGACGGCATCTCCCGCGCCCCGCTCGACCTCGGCGCGCTCCCGCACGGGGCCGCGCAGCTCTGGCCGCACCGGCACGGAACCGACGCGATGTTCATCCAGCTGCTGCAGCGCGGCACCGCGTAGCGCGCGGGGCGCGCGAGCATCCCGGGCGCCGTCGCTACGCTGGGCGCGTGACCGTGCGTCTGAATCCGAGCATCCTGTCGGCCGACTTCGTCAACCTGCAGGCGGAGGTCGAGCGGATCGCGAGCGCCGACCTCGTGCACGTCGATGTCATGGACAACCACTTCGTGCCGAACCTGACCTTCGGCCCGCAGATGGTCGGGCGGCTGCAGGCGGTCTCGCCGATCCCGCTCGATGTGCACCTCATGATCAGCGATGCCGACCGGTGGGCTCCCGGGTACGCCGAGCTGGGCGCGTTCTCGGTGACATTCCACGCCGAGGCGGCGGCCGACGTGGTCGCCACCGCGCGCGCCCTGCGCGAGCGCGGTGCCCGTGCGGGTCTCGCCGTGAAGCCCGGCACGCCGATCGAGCCGTACCTCGAGCTGCTGCCGGCCTTCGATCAGGTGCTGGTGATGACGGTGGAGCCGGGCTTCGGCGGGCAGAGCTTCATGCCCGAGACGATGCCCAAGCTGCGGGCCCTGCGGGCGGCGGTCGACGCGCACGGCCTCGACGTGTGGCTGCAGGTCGACGGCGGCATCTCGCTCGACACGATCGGCATCGCGGCCGAGGCCGGGGCCGACACCTTCGTCGCCGGATCGGCGGTCTACGGTCGCGACGACGTCGCCGGGGCGATCGACGAGCTGCGGGCCGCGGCCGCCGCGCACCGCCACGCCTGACGTGCCCGCCTCCGCGTCTGGTTGGATGGAGGCATGAGTCAGAACAGCAAGCCCGAGATCGACTTCTTCGAGGGCCCCGCGCCCACCGAGCTCGTCATCACCGACCTCGTCGTCGGTGACGGCCCCGAGGCGACCCCCGGTGCGACGGTCGACGTGCATTACGTGGGCGTCGAGTTCGAGACCGGCGAGGAGTTCGACGCCTCGTGGAACCGCGGCTCGTCCATCAACTTCCCGCTCGGCAGCCTCATCGCGGGCTGGCAGCAGGGCATCCCCGGCATGAAGGTCGGCGGGCGGCGCCAGCTGGTCTGCCCGCCGCATCTCGCCTACGGCCCGGCCGGCGGGGGTCATCGGCTCTCGGGCAAGACCCTGGTCTTCGTCATCGACCTGCTCGGCGTCTCCTGACGTCGGGGCCGGTCGCGTCGACCGGCCATCGCCGGCGGGCGGATGCCCGGTCGCGGCCCGGTACCCTGGGCCGGTGAAGACTTTCGACGCACTGTTCGCCGAGCTGAGCGAGAAGGCGCGCCTGCGGCCCGAGGGCTCGGGCACCGTCGCGCAGCTCGATGCGGGCATCCATGCGATCGGCAAGAAGATCGTCGAGGAGGCCGCCGAAGTGTGGATGGCGGCCGAGTACCAGAGCGACGAGGCCACCGCCGAGGAGGTCTCGCAGCTGCTCTACCACCTACAGGTGCTGCTCGTCGCGAAGGGGCTCACCCTCGACGACGTCTACAAGCACCTCTAGCCCCCGTCGATCGCGCCCCCGGGCGCGATCCGCACACGAAGAGACCACCATGCTGAGAATCGCGGTACCCAACAAGGGGTCGCTCTCCGAGACCGCTGTCGAGATGCTCGTCGAGGCGGGGTATGCGGGGCGCCGTGATCCGCGCGCGCTCACCGTCGCCGACCCGCGCAACGGCGTCGAGTTCTTCTACCTGCGCCCGCGCGACATCGCCACGTATGTCGGTTCGGGGGCGCTCGACGTCGGCATCACCGGTCGTGACCTGCTGCTCGACTCGGGCTCAGCGGCCGTCGAGATCCAGTCCCTCGACTTCGGCGGCTCGACCTTCCGCTTCGCGGCCCCGCCCGGAGCCGTGAGCAGTCTCGATGACCTCGCCGGCCTCCGGGTCGCGACGAGCTACCCGGGGCTCGTCGGCGACTTCCTCGCCCGCCACGGCGTCACCGCGACCCTCATCCGTCTCGACGGAGCCGTCGAGTCCGCGGTGAGGCTGGGCGTGGCGGATGCGGTGGCCGACGTCGTGTCGACCGGCTCCACGCTGCGCGCGCAGGGTCTCGAGATCGTCGGGCCCGTGATCCTCGAATCGACCGCGGTGCTCATCAGCGCCCAGCCCGAGCGCGCCGGCATCGCGACCCTGCAACGCCGCCTCCAGGGCGTGCTCGTCGCCCGGCAGTACGTGCTGATGGACTACGACCTGCCGGCCGAGCTGCTCGAGCGCGCCACGGCGATCACGCCCGGCCTCGAGTCGCCGACGGTGTCGCCGCTGGCCGACGGCTCGTGGGTCGCGGTGCGCGCGATGGTGCCGCGCGACGAGACCAACCACGTCATGGACGAGCTCTACGAGCTCGGGGCGCGGGCGATCCTGGTCAGCTCGATCCACGCCGCGCGCATCTGATGAGCGTCGCCGTCCGGGTCATCCCGTGCCTCGATGTGGCGGCGGGCCGCGTCGTGAAGGGGGTCAACTTCCTCAATCTGCGCGACGCCGGCGATCCGATCGAGCTTGCCCGCACCTACTACGAGCAGGGCGCCGACGAGGTCACGTTCCTCGACGTCAAGGCCACGGTGGACAACCGCGAGACGATGTTCGACCTCGTGCGCGCCACCGCGGAGCAGGTCTTCATCCCGCTCACAGTCGGAGGCGGGGTGCGGGCCGTCGACGATGTCGCCCGGCTGCTGCAGCACGGCGCCGACAAGATCGGCGTCAACTCCGCCGCCATCCAGCGGCCCGCGCTGATCGGTGAGATCGCCGATCGGTTCGGGGCGCAGGTGTGCGTGCTGTCGCTCGACGTGACCCGCGACCCGTCGGCCGAGACCGGCTTCGTCGTCACGACCCACGGGGGCCGCGAGCGCACCGCCATCGACGCGATCGCCTGGGCTCGCGAGGGCATCGAGCGCGGCGCGGGCGAGCTGCTCGTCAACTCGATCGATGCCGACGGCACGAAGAGCGGCTTCGATCTCGAACTGATCGCGGAGATCGCCGCGGTGTCGACGGTGCCGGTCATCGCCTCCGGCGGCGCGGGAGCGCTCGAGCACTTCGCGCCCGCGATCCGCGCGGGAGCCCACGCGGTGCTCGCGGCGAGCGTATTCCACAACGGCGAGCTGACCGTCGGTCAGGTGAAAGACGCGCTGCGCGCGGAAGGGATGGACGTGCGATGACCGACACCGTCGCCGCTGTGATCGAGCGGGCCCGCTTCGACGGAGCGGGACTGCTTCCAGCGGTCATCCAGCAGCACGACACCCGCGAGGTGCTCATGGTCGGCTGGATGGACGCGGAAGCCCTGCGGCGCACGCTGACCGAGGGGCGTGTGACGTTCTGGAGCCGCTCGCGGCAGGAGTACTGGCGCAAGGGCGACACCAGCGGGCACATCCAGCTCGTGCGCGGCGCGGCCCTCGACTGCGACGGCGACACCCTGCTGGTGCAGGTGCACCAGGTCGGTGTCGCCTGCCACACCGGCGCGCGGTCGTGCTTCGACGTCGACCCGCTCGCCCCCGTCGTCGGCGGTGACGCATGACGACGACCACGCGCGAGGAGTTCGCGGCCCAGGCGCGCACCGCGCGGGTCGTGCCGGTCATCCGCACCCTGTTCGCCGACGCGCTGACGCCTGTCGGGCTGTACCGGTCGCTCGCGGAGGGCCGCACGGGCGGATTCCTGCTCGAGTCGGCCGAGCAGGGCGGCATCTGGTCGCGGTACTCGTTCATCGGGGTGCGCTCGTTCGGGGTGCTCACCGAGCACGCCGGGCAGGCGGTCTGGCTGCCGACGACGCTGCCGGCCGAGCGCGCCTTCGGAGGGGACGTTCCGTCGGCCACGCTCGAGGCGCTCGACACGCTCTACGCGCGGTGGCGCTCGCCCGAGGTGCCGGGCCACCCGCCGCTCACCGGCGGACTCGTCGGCTTCATCGGCTGGGATGCCGTGCGTCAGGTCGAGAACCTGCCGGATGCGCCGCCGAGCGACTTCCCGTGCCCCGAGCTCGCGATGGCGTTCGTGAGCGAGCTCATCGTCATGGATCACCGACAGGGCACCGTCTCGCTGATCGCGAGCGCCCTCGCCGACGGCACCGACGACGACGACGCGCTGTGGGCGGATGCCCAGCAGCGGCTCGATGCCCTCGAGGCCGCCCTCGCCGCCCCGGCCGAGCCCGGCGTCGCCGCGATCGATCTCGCGACCGCGCCGCATCCTCACCACCGCTCGACGCCCGCCGAGTACCTCGCCGCGGTCGAGCGCTCGAAGCAGTTCATCCGCGACGGCGATGTCTTCCAGGTCGTCATCGGCCAGCGCTTCGACCACGAGCTCACCGCCTCGCCGCTCGACGTCTACCGGGTGCTGCGCGCCCTCAACCCCTCGCCCTACATGTACGCCCTCGCGCTCGAGACGGCCGCGGGCGAGCCGTACGCGATCGTCGGCTCCTCGCCGGAGGCCCTCGTCAAGGTCACGCGGGGCCGCGCGTACACCCACCCCATCGCGGGCTCCCGGCCGCGCGGCGAGACGCCCGAGCGCGACGGCGAGCTCGCCGACGAGCTGCTCGCCGACCGCAAAGAGCAGGCGGAGCACCTCATGCTCGTCGACCTGGGCCGCAACGACCTGTCGAAGGTGTGCCGCGCGGGCACCGTCGAGGTCACCGAGTTCATGCAGGTCGAGCGCTTCAGCCACATCATGCACCTCGTCTCGAGCGTCGAGGGCGACCTCCGCGACGACGCCTCGCCGATCGACGTCTTCCGGGCGACCTTCCCCGCGGGGACGCTCAGCGGAGCGCCGAAGCCGCGGGCGCTGCAGATCATCGACGAGCTCGAGCCCGCCCGACGCGGCGTCTACGGGGGAGTGGTGGGCTACTTCGCCTTCTCCGGCGACCTCGACCTCGCGATCGCGATCCGCACGGCCTACCTCGCCGACGGCGTCGCCCGCGTGCAGGCCGGGGCCGGGCTCGTGGCTGACTCGGTGCCCGAGGCCGAGTTCCAGGAAACCCTGTCGAAGGCCGCGGCTCCGCTGCGCGCCGTCGCCATCGCGAACGCCCTGCGGCGGGGCGACCGATGAGCGGGCGGGACGTCGGCGTCGCGCCGGCCGACGGGCGGGCGCGCCGCATCCGGATGCTCGCCCTGCTGCTGCCCGTGGTGGCCGCCGCGGCGGCCTTCCTCGCGTGGTCGCAGCCCTGGGTGCTCGCGACGCTCGACGATGGCCGCGTCGTCGTCGCCGGAGGCGACGTCGCCGCGCCGGCGCTCCCGCCGCTGGCTCTCGCGGCCCTCGCCCTCGTCGGGGCGCTGGCCCTGGCCGGGCCGGTGTTCCGGGTGATCCTCGGCCTGCTGCAGGCGCTGCTCGGGGCCGGCATCGCCGCCTCGGGCGCTCTCGTGCTCTCCGATCCGCTCGCGGCCGCCGCGCCGCGCATCACCGAGGCGACGGGGGTCGCCGGTGTCGAGGCCGTGCGCCCGATCGTGGAGCAGCTCTCCACGACGACCTGGCCCGGGGCCGCGATCGCCGCGGGAGCCGCGGCGGTGCTCATCGGTCTCGCCATCGCCGCCACGGCCACGCGGTGGCCGGCCCGCTCGCGCCGGTATGACGCGGTGCGCACCGCGCCCGCCGACGGCGCGCAGCGGCTCGATCGCCTGGACGCGTGGGACGCCCTCAGCGACGGCGACGACCCGACAGCACGATAGACTCGACACGAACCCTCGACCCCCTCAGGAGAGACGATGAACGCGCAGAACGACCCCGGCCACGGACACTCGCCCGCCGCCTGGACGGCCGTCACGATCATGCTCCTGGGCTTCACGGTCGGCACGGTCGCGTTCTTCTTCGAGGAGGCCTGGCTCGTCTGGGCGAGCGCCGGTGTGGTGCTCGGCGGCTGGATCATCGGCGGCATCATGGCCAAGGCCGGGTACGGCGTGAAGGGCCCCAAGTACCAGCCGAAGGCGCACTCCTAGGTGCTCGACGGTCTGGTCGCCGGCGCGCTCGACGACGCCGCGCGGCGCCGTGAGGCGCGCCCGCTCGCCGAGGTCGAGCGCGCGGCGCTGAACCGCACGCCCGCCCTCGATGCGCATGCCGCGCTGCGGCGCGGCGACACCATCAAGGTCATCGCCGAGGTCAAGCGGGCCAGCCCCTCGCGCGGTCCGCTCGCCGCGATCACCGATCCCGCCGCTCTGGCCCGCCAGTACGCCGAGGGCGGCGCCTCGGCGATCAGCGTGCTGACCGAGGAGCGCCGCTTCGGCGGCAGCCTCGCCGATCTCGAGGCGGTGCGCGCCGCCGTCGACATCCCGGTGCTGCGGAAGGACTTCATCGCCGAGCCCTATCAGGTGCTCGAGGCGCGGGCGGCCGGTGCCGATCTCGTGCTGCTCATCGTCGCCGCGCTCGACGATGCCACCCTCAGCGCGCTGCACGCGCTCATCCTCGAGCTCGCCATGACCCCGCTCGTCGAGACCCACGACGCCGATGAGGTGCGCCGTGCGGTCGACCTGGGCGCGAGCGTCATCGGCGTGAACGCCCGCGACCTCTCGACCTTCGAGCTCGACCGCGACCTGTTCGGGCGGCTCGCGCCGAGCATCCCGGAGGGGACGGTTCGCATCGCCGAGTCGGCTGTCAGCGGGGTCGCAGACGTCGAGCACTACCGTCGAGCAGGAGCCGACGTGGTGCTGGTCGGCGAGGCACTGGTCACCGGTGGCGACCCCGTCGCCGCCCTGAGAGAATTCCGGGCGATCTCATGAAGCTGCGCGATCAGGTCGGGCCCTACTTCGGCGGTTTCGGCGGGCGTTTCGTTCCCGAGTCGCTCATCGCGGCCCTCGATGAGCTCGATTCGGCCTACCAGCAGGCGAAGGCCGACCCGACGTTCGCGGCTGAGCTCGACGAGCTGCACCGCACCTACACGGGCCGCCCCTCGATCATCACCGAGGCGAAGCGCTTCGCCGAGCACGCCGGCGGCGCGCGCATCATCCTCAAGCGCGAAGACCTGAACCACACGGGCAGCCACAAGATCAACAACGTTCTCGGCCAGGCGCTGCTCGCGAAGCGGCTCGGCAAGACGCGCATCATCGCCGAGACGGGTGCCGGGCAGCACGGCGTCGCGAGCGCGACCGCGGCCGCCCTGTTCGGGCTCGAGTGCGTCGTCTACATGGGCGAGGTCGACACGCAGCGGCAGGCGCTCAACGTGGCGCGCATGAAGCTGCTCGGTGCGGAGGTCGTCCCGGTCACCGTCGGATCGCGCACGCTCAAGGACGCGATCAACGAGGCGCTGCGCGACTGGGTGGCCAATGTCGAGACCACCCACTACCTGCTCGGCACGGTCGCCGGCCCGCATCCGTTCCCGACGATGGTGCGCGACTTCCATTCGGTCATCGGCATCGAGGCGCGCGAGCAGGTGCTGGCCCTCACGGGCCGTCTGCCCGACGCGGTCGTCGCGTGCGTCGGCGGCGGCAGCAACGCCATGGGCATCTTCCACGCCTTCCTCGACGACGAGGGTGTGCGGCTGGTCGGCAATGAGGCGGCCGGCGACGGCGTCGACACGCCCTTCCACGCAGCGACCATCACCAAGGGCCGCCCGGGCGTGCTGCACGGCGCGCGCAGCCTGATGCTGCAGGACGACGACGGCCAGACGATGGAGTCGCACTCCATCTCCGCGGGCCTCGACTACCCGGGCGTCGGCCCCGAGCATGCCTGGCTCGCCGACATCGGGCGCGCCGAGTACCGGCCCGTCACCGACGCGCAGGCGATGGATGCTCTGCGCCTGCTGAGCCGCACCGAGGGCATCATCCCGGCCATCGAGACCGCGCACGCGCTGCACGGGGCTCTCGAACTGGGCCGGGAGCTCGGGCCCGAGGGCATCGTGCTCGTCTCGCTGAGCGGGCGCGGCGACAAAGACATGGAGACCGCCGCCCGCTACTTCGGCCTGCTCGACGCGGCCGCGGCGGAGGGGGAGCACGCGTGAGCCAGGTCGAAGACACGATCCGCACCCGCAACGACGAGGCCGCGGGAGCCCTCATCGGCTACCTGCCTGTCGGGTTCCCCGACCTCGACACGAGCGTCGATGCTGCGGTCGCGCTGCTCGAGAACGGCGTCGACGTGCTCGAGCTCGGGCTGCCCTACAGCGACCCGGTCATGGACGGCGCCATGATCCAGCGCGCGACCCAGACGGCCCTGGCCAACGGGTTTCGGCTGCGTCACGGTTTCGAGGCGGTCGAGCGCATCCGCTCGCGCGTCGATGCACCGGTGCTCGTGATGACCTACTGGAACCCCGTCGTGCAGTACGGGGTCGAGCGCTTCGCGACCGACCTCCAGAACGCCGGGGGAGCGGGACTCATCACGCCCGATCTGATCCCCGATGAGGCCGCCGAGTGGATGGCCGCGTCGACCGACCACGATCTCGACCGCGTCTTCCTCGCCGCGCCCTCATCGAGCGACGCGCGCATGCGGCAGGCCGTGGAGGCGAGCCGCGGGTTCGTCTACGCCGTCTCCACGATGGGCATCACGGGCGCGCGCGCCGACGTGGATGCCGCGGCGCGCGGTGTCGTCTCGCGCCTTCGCGATGCGGGCGCCGCGAGCGCCTGCGTCGGGCTGGGCATCTCGACGGCCGACCAGGTCGCCGATGTGCTCTCGTACGCTGACGGAGCGATCGTCGGCTCGCGCCTGGTCGCCGCTCTCGAGGAGGGCGGGGTCGAGGGCGTCGCCGCCGTCGCGCGCGCGCTCGCCTCCGGCACCCGGCGCTAGGCTGGCCGGTGCCCCCGCAGAAAGGTCTGACGACGTGATCGTGCCCATGAGCATCCCGAGCCCGCCCCCCGAGTGGCAGGTCTTCAATCTCGGCCAGTGGCTGCGCGACATCGGGCTCACGTGGTTCCCGCTCGACGTGAACATCTACGCCTACGCGCTCTGCATCCTCGCCGGCATCGTCGTCGCGGTCGTCCTCACCAACCACCGGCTGACCGCTCGCGGTGCAGAGCCGTGGATCACCCTCGACATCGCCCTCTTCGCGGTGCCGTTCGGCATCATCGGCGGCCGGGTCTACCACGTGCTGACGCACCCCGACGACTATTTCTTCCCCGGGGCCGACCTGCTGCGCACTCTCTACATCTGGGAGGGCGGCATGGCGATCTTCGGCGCCCTGATCGGCGGCGCTCTCGGCGTCTGGATCGGGTGCCGTGTGACGGGCATCCGCTTCTGGTCGTTCGCCGACGCGCTCGCGCCGGGCCTGCTGCTCGCCCAGGCGTTCGGCCGTCTCGGCAACTGGTTCAACCAGGAGCTCTTCGGTCTGCCGACCGATCTGCCGTGGGGCCTCGAGATCGACCGTCCGAACGATGCGATCCCCGTCGGGCTCCCCGACGACACGCTCTTCCACCCGACGTTCCTCTACGAGATCGTGTGGAACGTCACCGGTGCGATCGTCATCCTGCTGCTCGCGCGCCGCTTCGTGCTGCAGTGGGGCAAGCAGCTCGGCATCTACCT
The DNA here is from genome assembly GCA_027490915.1 of Microbacteriaceae bacterium. Classification (GTDB taxonomy): domain Bacteria; phylum Actinomycetota; class Actinomycetes; order Actinomycetales; family Microbacteriaceae; genus Microcella. Next base: position 18,970 of record JAIXXG010000026.1, on the reverse strand, counting down.
GATCTGGTACGGCACGGGCCGCAGCGTCTTCGAGTCGATCCGCCTCGACCCGAGCGAGCTCTTCCTGGGCATCCGGGTCAACGTCTGGGGCGCGTGGATCGCGGTCGTCATCGGCATCCTGATCATCGTGGTGCAGTCGAGGCGGCACACCGGCCTCGAGCCGTCGCCGTACGTCGCGGGTCGCGAGTGGTCGCCGACTGCTGGGGTAGACTCCGAAGACGTCTACACCGACTCCGACGACGAGGGCAATGAGGCTCCCGTCGCCGCCGGTGCCTCCGGCACGACCGACGCCACAAGCGGGTCCGCCGCGAAGCCGTGACACCCCCCGTACTCCTCACCGAGCTCCACGGGAGGTGATGAGGATCGCCACCACACTCGATCCGGCATCTGCGGCGCTCTCCGAGCGCACGCCCATTCCCCGGGCCAGCGACGTCCCACATGTATTGCGCACCACCGTGAGGACGGTCTGATGGAACTCACTTCCCCCCTGCAGCGCTTCTCGAGCGTTCCCGCGGCCCAGGGCATGTACGACCCGTCGCGCGAGCACGACGCGTGCGGGCTCGCCATGGTCGCCACGCTCCGCGGCACCGCTGGCCACGACATCATCCAGGCGGCCCTCGACGCGCTCCGCAACCTAGAACACCGCGGGGCCGTGGGCTCGGATGCCGGCACCGGTGATGGCGCGGGCATCATCACGCAGATCCCCGACGCCTTCCTGCGCGCCGTGCTGCCGTTCGCGCTGCCTCCCGTCGGTCAGTACGCCATCGGCACGGCGTTCCTCCCGGTCGGCGACGACGAGCGCGCCCGCGAGAAGGCGGGAATCGAGGCGATCGCCGAGCAGGAGGGCCTCGAGGTTCTGGGGTGGCGCGAGGTTCCGATCGACCCGAGCCTCATCGGAGCCCTCGCCCGCGAGGCGATGCCCGCCTTCGAGCAGCTCGTCCTCCGCGCGCGTCGCACCGACGAGTCAGGAGAACCCCTCGCCGGCATCGCGCTCGACCGTCTCACCTTCCGTGCCCGCAAGCGGGCCGAGCGCGAGCTGGGCTCGTACTTCCCGTCGCTGTCGAGCCGCACGCTCGTCTACAAGGGCATGGTCACGACGCTGCAGCTCGAGCCCTTCTACCCCGACCTCAGCGACGAGCGCTTCGCCTCGAAGCTGGCGCTCGTGCACTCCCGCTACTCCACGAACACCTTCCCCTCCTGGCCGCTCGCACAGCCGTTCCGGCAGATCGCGCACAACGGCGAGATCAACACGGTGCAGGGCAACCGCAACTGGATGCGGGCCCGCCAGTCGCAGCTGCGCTCCGAGCTGCTCGGCGACCTGCGCGACGTGTTCCCCATCGTCACGCCCGGCGCCAGCGACTCGGCCAGCTTCGATGAGGTCGTCGAGCTGCTGCACCTCGGCGGTCGCTCGCTGCCGCACGCCATCATGATGATGGTGCCGGAGGCGTGGGAGAACCAGACCGACCTCGACCCCGCGCTACGCGACTTCTACGAGTACCACGGCATGCTCATGGAGCCGTGGGACGGCCCGGCGGCCCTCGTCTTCACCGACGGCGATCTCGTCGGGGCGACGCTCGACCGCAACGGTCTCCGTCCCGGCCGGTTCATCGTCACCGACGACGGCCTCATCGTGCTCGCGAGCGAGATCGGCGTGATCGACGTCGAGCCCAGCCGCGTGGTGCGCAAGGGCCGACTGCGCCCGGGCAAGATGTTCCTCGTCGACACCGTCAACGGGCGCCTCATCGAGGACGACGAGATCAAGTCCGAGCTGGCAGCCATGGAGCCCTGGGGCGAGTGGCTCGAGGGCCAGCGCATCAACCTGAAAGACCTGCCCGAGCGCGAGCACATCGTGCACACGCCGGCGTCCATCGTGCGGCGCCAGCGCACCTTCGGCTACACCGAGGAGGAGGTGCGGGTTCTGCTCGCGCCGATGGCGAAGTCGGGTGCCGAGCCGCTCGGTGCCATGGGCTCCGACACCCCGATCGCGGTGCTCTCCGACCGTCCCCGGCTGCTGTTCGACTACTTCACGCAGCAGTTCGCCCAGGTGACGAACCCCCCGCTCGACTCGATCCGCGAGGAGGTCGTCACGTCGATGCAGGTCGGCCTCGGCCCCGAGCGCAATCTGCTCGAGGCCACCCCGCGCCATGCGCGCCAGGTCATCCTCGACTTCCCGATCATCGACAACGACGAGCTCGCGAAGATCCAGCACATCGACCCGCGTCCGGGCAGCTCGCTCACGACGACCATCAAGGGCCTCTACCGGGTCGACAAGGGGCCGAAGGCTCTCGAGCGCCGCATCGAGGCGATGTGCGCCGAGGTCGATGACGCGATCGCCGACGGCGCGGAGTTCATCGTGCTGAGCGACCGCGACTCCACCGCCGATCTGGCTCCCGTGCCGTCACTGCTGATGCTAGCGGCCGTGCACCATCACCTGATCCGCACCGAGAAGCGGATGCAGGTCGGGCTCATCGTCGAGGCGGGCGACGTGCGCGAGGTGCATCACTGCGCCGTGCTCATCGGCTACGGCGCCTCGGCGATCAACCCCTACCTCGCGATGGAGACGGTCGAGAACCTCGTCCGCTCGGGCATGATCACCGGCATCACCCCCGAGAAGGCGGTGCGCAATGTCATCAAGGCGCTCGGCAAGGGCGTGCTGAAGATCATGTCGAAGATGGGCATCTCGACGGTCGCCTCCTACGGCGGCGCGCAGGCCTTCGAGGCCGTCGGTCTCAGCCAGGAGTTCGTCGACCGCTACTTCACCGGCACGACGAGCGTTCTCGGCGGGGTCGGCATCGACACCGTCGCGCGCGAGAACGCGGCGCGGCATGCGCTCGCGTATCCCGCCACCGCGCCGGCCAACCCGCACGAGCGCCTGCAGACGGGCGGCGAGTACCAGTGGCGTCGCGAGGGGCCGCCCCACCTGTTCAACCCCGAGACGGTGTTCCGTCTGCAGCACGCGACGCGGGCCAAGCGCTACGACATCTTCCGCGAGTACACGCGCGCCGTCGACGAGCAGGCCGAGAACCTGATGACGCTCCGCGGGCTGTTCCGCCTCAAGACGGAGGAGCGTTCGCCTGTGCCGCTCGACGAGGTCGAATCGGTCGAGTCGATCATCCGGCGGTTCACGACCGGCGCGATGAGCATGGGCGCCATCAGCCCCGAGATGCACGAGACGCTCGCCATCGCGATGAACCGCATCGGGGGCCGCAGCAACACCGGCGAGGGCGGCGAGAGCCCCGAGCGGCTGCTCGATCCTGAGAAGCGCAGCGCCATCAAGCAGGTCGCGTCCGGGCGGTTCGGGGTGACCAGCCTCTACCTGACCCACGCGGACGACATCCAGATCAAGATGGCGCAGGGCGCCAAGCCCGGTGAGGGCGGTCAGCTGCCCGCCAACAAGGTCTACCCGTGGATCGCCCGGCTGCGGCACGGCACGCCCGGCGTCGGTCTCATCTCGCCGCCGCCCCACCACGACATCTACTCGATCGAAGACCTCAAGCAGCTGATCTTCGACCTCAAGCGGTCGAACCCCTCCGCGCGCGTGCACGTCAAGCTCGTGAGCCAGTCGGGCATCGGCGCGGTCGCGGCGGGCGTCGCCAAGGCGAAGGCCGACGTCGTGCTCATCTCGGGGCACGACGGCGGAACGGGTGCCAGCCCGCTCAACTCGCTCAAGCACGCCGGCACGCCGTGGGAGCTCGGTCTCGCCGAGGCGCAGCAGACGCTCATGCTCAACAACATGCGCGGTCGGGTGACGGTGCAGGCCGACGGGCAGATGAAGACCGGGCGCGACGTCATCGTCGCCGCTCTGCTGGGGGCCGAGGAGTTCGGCTTCGCGACCGCGCCGATGGTCGTCTCCGGCTGCATCCTCATGCGGGTGTGCCATCTCGACACCTGCCCGGTGGGCGTCGCGACGCAGAACCCCGAGCTGCGCAAGCGCTTCACGGGCACTCCCGAGTTCGTCATCACCTTCATGGAGTTCCTCGCCGAGGAGGTGCGCGAGTACCTCGCCGCCCTGGGCTTCCGCAGCCTCGAGGAGGCGATCGGGCGCGCCGACCTGCTCGACGTCGATCGTGCGGTGCGGCACTGGAAGGCCGACGGCCTCGACCTCACGCCGATCCTCAGCGGGCCGGTCTTCGGCGAGGATGCTCCGCGCACGAAGCGCGAGGAGCAGGACCACGAGCTCGAGGAGCACTTCGACAACGAGCTCATCCGCCTGAGCGCCGATGCGCTCGACCACGGTGCTCCGGTGCGCATCGACCTGCCGGTGCGCAACACCGAGCGCGCGGTCGGAACGATGCTGGGCCACCACGTCACCAAGCGCTACGGAGAGCACGGGCTCGCTCCCGACACGATCGATGTCACGCTCACGGGCGCGGCGGGGCAGAGCCTGGGCGCCTTCATGCCGCGCGGCATCACGCTGCGGCTCTCGGGCGACAGCAACGACTACGTCGGCAAGGGTCTCTCGGGCGGTCGCATCATCGTGCGCCCGCCGCGCGACGCCGTCTTCCACGCGGAGCGCAACGTCATCGCGGGCAACGTGATCGGCTACGGCGCCACGAGCGGTGAGCTGTTCATCCGCGGCATCGTGGGCGAGCGGTTCCTGGTGCGCAACTCCGGGGCGACCGCGGTCGTCGAGGGCGTCGGCGACCACGCGCTCGAGTACATGACCGGCGGCACCGCGGTGATCCTCGGCACGACGGGCCGCAACCTCGGTGCCGGCATGTCCGGCGGTGTGGCGTACGTGCACGACCTCCGGCGCGAGCGGGTGAACGCCGAGGCCCTCGCCTCCGGCGAGCTCGAGCTGCTGCCGCTCGATGCCGACGACCGCGCGATCGTGACCGGCCTGCTCCGCCAGCACCACGACGAGACCGAGTCGGCCCTGGCCGCCCGGCTCCTCGGCGAGGGCGACGCCGCGCTCGACCGTTTCGTGAAGGTGCTCCCGCGCGACTTCGCCGCCGTGCTCGCCACGCGGCAGACCGCGCTCGACGAAGGCCTCGACCCCGATGGCGACATCGTGTGGGGCCGCATCCTGGAGGTGACCGGTGGCTGACCCCCGAGGCTTCATTACGGTGCCCGAGCGCGAGCTCCCGCCGCGCCGCCCGGTGCCGCTGCGGCTCATGGACTGGAAGGAGGTCTACGAGCAGGGCGACCCCGCGGTCCTCCGCCGTCAGGCCGGGCGCTGCATGGACTGCGGCGTTCCCTTCTGCCACCAGGGATGCCCGCTCGGCAACCTCATCCCCGAGTGGAACGACCTCACCTGGCGCGGCGAGGGCCGCCAGGCCATCGAGCGACTGCACGCCACGAACAACTTCCCCGAGTTCACGGGCAAGCTCTGCCCCGCTCCGTGCGAGTCGTCGTGCGTGCTGGCCATCAACCAGCCGGCCGTCACGATCAAGCAGGTCGAGGCCTCGATCATCGAGCAGGCCTGGAACAACGGATGGGTGCAGCCCGTGCCGCCCGAGCGACTGACCGGCAAGACGGTCGCTGTCGTCGGGTCCGGTCCCGCTGGTCTCGCGGCGGCCCAGCAGCTCACCCGCGTCGGGCACACGGTGGCCGTCTTCGAGAAGGACGACCGCATCGGCGGTCTGCTGCGGTACGGCATCCCCGACTTCAAGATGGAGAAGCGGCACCTGGATGCCCGCCTCACGCAGATGCAGGCCGAGGGCACGCGCTTCCGCGCCGGCGTCGAGATCGGCGTCGACATCACCTGGACCGAGCTGCGCACGCGCTACGACGCGGTGCTCATCGCGACCGGTGCTCCTGAGCCGCGCGACCTGGCGATCCCGGGCCGCGATGCCCTGGGCATCCACTTCGCCATGGAGTACCTCACGCAGGCGAACCGCGTGCAGGCGGGCGACACGGTGCCGAACCAGATCACGGCCGAGGGCAAGCACGTCGTCGTGCTCGGCGGTGGTGACACCGGTGCCGACTGCATCGGCACCGCCCACCGCCAGGGAGCCCTCAGCGTCACCAACCTCGCGATCGGCAAGCAGCCCCCGAGCGAGCGGCCCGAGAACCAGCCCTGGCCGATGCAGCCGACGCTGTTCGAGGTGCAGAGCGCGCACGAGGAGGGCGGAGAGCGCGTCTACCTGGCCTCGACCGTGGAGTTCCTCACCACCGACGCGGGAGAGGTGCGCGCGATCCGCGTCGCGGAGACCGAGTACCGCGACGGTCGCCGGGTGCCGAAGGCGGGCACCGAGCGGGAGATCCCGGCCGACCTCGTACTGCTGGCCCTCGGCTTCACCGGGGCGGCCCGGGGGAGCCTCGACGAGCAGCTCGGTCTGCCCTTCGACGACCGCGGCGCCATCCGGCGCGAGGCCGACTACACCACCGGCGAGGCCGGGGTGTTCGTGGCGGGCGACGCCGGCCGTGGTGCGTCCCTCATCGTGTGGGCGATCGCCGAGGGCCGCGCTGCGGCCGCGGCCGTCGACGCGTACCTTCAAGGGGAGAGCGCACTGCCCGCACCGGTGCGCGCCACCGACCGACCCCTGACCGTCTGACCCCGGGGCCTCTGGCCCCGACCTGCACCACCTCTACCACCACCACCCCACGTGAGGAACTCATGAGACGCGCGAAGATCGTCGCCACCCTCGGGCCGGCGACGTCCAGCTACGAGAACATCCGGGCCATCATCGAGGCGGGCGTCAATGTCGCCCGCATGAACCTGAGCCACGGCAGCTACGAGGTGCACGAGGAGGTCTACCGCAACGTGCGGCAGGCCGCCGCCGATGCCGGCAAGCCGGTCGCCGTGCTCGTCGACCTGCAGGGCCCGAAGATCCGTCTCGGCAAGTTCGAGAACGGCCCGCACGAGCTGGCCGAGGGCGACATCTTCACGATCACCACCGAGGACATCCTCGGCACGAAGGAGATCTGCAGCACGACCTTCAAGGGGCTGCCCGCCGACGTGAAGCCCGGCGACTTCCTGCTGATCGACGACGGCAAGGTGAAGGTCAAGGTGCTCGACACCGACGGCGTGCGCGTGCGCACCGAGGTCATCGTCGCGGGCCCGGTGTCAAACAACAAGGGCATCAACCTCCCCGGCGTCGCGGTGAACGTGCCGGCGCTCTCCGAGAAGGACGAGGACGACCTGCGCTGGGGCCTCAAGCTCGGTGCCGATTACATCGCGCTCTCGTTCGTCCGCAATGCCTCCGACGTGAATCGCGTGCACGCGATCATGCGCGAGGAGGGGCGCAGCATCCCGGTCATCGCGAAGATCGAGAAGCCGCAGGCCGTGGACGCTCTCGAGGAGATCGTCGACGCGTTCGACGGCATCATGGTCGCGCGCGGAGACCTCGGCGTCGAGCTGCCGCTCGAGGCCGTGCCGATCGTGCAGAAGCGCGCGGTCGAGCTGGCGCGCCGCATGGCCAAGCCGGTGATCGTGGCGACCCAGATGCTCGAGTCGATGATCAGCAACCCGATCCCGACCCGCGCCGAGACCTCCGACGTGGCGAACGCCGTGCTCGACGGCGCTGACGCCGTCATGCTGAGCGGCGAGACGAGCGTCGGCGAGTTCCCCGTCATCACCGTCTCGACGATGGCCCGCATCGTGGCCTCCACCGAGGAGCACGGTCTGGAGCGCATCCCGCCGCTCGGCACGAAGCCGCGCACCCAGGGCGGAGCGATCACGCTCGCCGCGGCCGAGGTGGCCGACTTCGTCGAGGCGAAGTACGTCTGCGTGTTCACCGAGTCGGGCGACTCGGCGCGCCGGATGTCGCGCCTGCGCTTCCGGGTTCCGATGAAGGCCTTCACGCCGCTCGAGAGCATCCAGCGCCGCATGGCCCTCACCTGGGGCATCGAGTCGTTCCTCGTCGAGCGCGTCACCCACACCGACGCGATGTACCGCCAGGTCGACGAGGCCCTGCTGCGCGAGGGCCTTGCTGACATCGGCGACAAGGTCGTCGTGATCTCGGGCTCGCCCCCCGGAATCCCCGGCTCGACCAACGACCTGCGCGTGCACGTCGTCGGTGACGCGATCAACGCCGTCGCGCCGGTCTGGCAGAGCGGCGCCGACGCCGACTGACGCACACGACGAAGGGCCGCACTCGCTGGGAGTGCGGCCCTTCGTCGTACCGGCTGTGGGGCTCGAACCCACACGTCCTCTCGGACAACGCATTTTGAGTGCGCCGCGTCTACCATTCCGCCAAGCCGGCCTGGGCCCTCGAGGCCCTGGGCCATGACGATACCGTAGGCTTTTGGCCGTGAGTGACCAGGATCAGAACGCCACCGCCCCGCGCCGCGTCGTCGTCGCGGAGGACGAATCCCTCATCCGCATGGACATCGTCGAGATCCTCCGTGACAACGGATTCGACGTCGTGGGGGAGGCCGGCGACGGCGAGACCGCGGTGGCGCTCGCCACCGAGCTGCGCCCCGACCTCGTGGTCATGGACATCCGCATGCCCAAGCTCGACGGCATCGAGGCCGCCAAGCGCCTCAGCGAGAACCACATCGCGCCCGTCGTGCTGCTCACGGCCTTCAGCCAGAAGGAGTTGGTCGAGCAGGCGGTCGAGGCGGGAGCGCTGGCCTACGTCGTCAAGCCGTTCACCCCCAACGACCTCCTCCCGGCGATCGAGGTGGCGCTGAGCCGCTACCAGCAGATCATCACGCTCGAGGCGGAGGTCGCCGACCTCGTCGAGCGCTTCGAGACCCGCAAGCTGGTGGATCGGGCGAAGGGTCTCCTGAACGAGCGGATGGGCCTCACCGAGCCCGAGGCCTTCCGGTGGATCCAGAAGGCGTCCATGGACCGCCGCACCACGATGCAGGCGGTGGCGCAGGCGATCATCGACCAGCTGGGCCCGAAGAAGGACGCCTCCAAGAAGGCGGCGGCCGCCGAGGGCGACGAGTAGCGTCCCTCAATCGGCGCACGCCGCACCGCGCGATGCTGGGCCGCGCGAACGGGGGGCGATCAGCGGTCGCGCAGCATGTTCGTCATGCGCACCGTCGAGAGACGGTGGCCCTGCTCGTCGGTCATGACGATCTCGTGGGTGCACAGCGTGCGGCCGAGCACGAGGGCCGTGCAGGTGCCTGTGACCAGACCCTCGGTGATCGACCGGCTGTGCGTGGCGTTGATCTCGATGCCGACCGCATAGCGGCCAGGGCCCGCATGGATGGCGGAGGAGATCGAGCCGAGGCTCTCGCCGAGCACGACGTGCGCGCCACCGTGCAGCAGCCCGATGACCTGCGTGTTGCCCTCGACGGGCATCGTCGCGACGCTGCGCTCGGCGGAGAGCTCGAGGAACTCGATACCCATCTTTTGAGTCAGCGCGCCGCCGCGGGTGCCGACGAGGCGCTCGATGAGCTCAGGATCGAGATCGGGGGGCAGGATCGTCATGCGGCCTCCGGGCCGACCGTCATCGTCGCTCGGGCCGCGATCACGGTCTCGCAGTCGGGTCGGCTCACCTGAGTAGGCTGGCCGACGTGTCGGACTCCGCAAAGCCTACCCTCCTGCTCATCGATGGCCATTCCCTGGCTTTCCGGGCCTTCTACGCCCTCCCGGTCGACAGCTTCGTCACGCGGGACGGGCAGCACACGAACGCCATCCACGGCTTCCTCTCCATGCTCCTGAGCCTCCTGGCGAAAGAGAAGCCGACCCACCTCGGGGTGGCGTTCGACATCTCGCGCTACTCCTTCCGCACGCGCGAGTACCCCGAGTACAAGGGCACGCGGGGCGAGACGCCGCCCGAGTTCATGGGGCAGGTGCCGTTGCTGCAGGAGGCGCTCGCGGCCATGAGCATCCCCACGATCACGAAAGAGGACTACGAGGCCGACGACATCCTCGCCACCCTCGCCACGCAGGCGGCGGCGCAGGGCTTCCGGGTGCTCGTGGTGTCGGGAGACCGCGACACCATCCAGCTCGTCACCGACGACGTCACGCTGCTCTATCCGAGCGCGCGAGGCGTGGCCGAGCTCAAGCGCTACGACCCCGACGCGGTGCGCGAGCGCTACGGCATCAACCCCGAGCAGTATCCCGAGATCGCCGCGCTGGTGGGCGAGACCAGCGACAACCTGCCCGGCATCGACAAGGTCGGCGAGAAGACCGCCGTCAAGTGGATCACCCAGTACGGCTCTCTCGAGGGCATCTGGCAGCACATCGATGAGATCGGTGGTGTGGTCGGCCAGAACCTCCGCGAGCAGCGCGAGCGCGCCGAGCGCAACCGCCGCCTCAACCGATTGGTGACCGACGTGCAGCTGCCGCTCGGCCCCCACGACCTCGACCGGCGACCGATGGACGTGCCCGCGGTGCGCCAGGTGTTCGAGCGCCTCCAGTTCCGCACGCTCACCGAGCGCGTGCTGAAGATCGCCGAGGCCGAGGGTGCCGACATGGGCGACCCGGCCGAGGCGGCTGCTCGCACCGACCTGCCCGTCGTGCGCACCCTCGTCGACGAGGAGCTCGCGACCTGGCTCGCCTCGACCGCGGGGCACGAGGTCGCCGTCATCGTGGATGCTCCCCACGGCGACCTCGCCGCGATCGGCCTCGCCACCGCGACCGAGAGCGTGCAGGTCAACTGGGCCGCCCATCGACCCGACTACGCCGCGCTCGAGGCCTGGCTCGCGTCGGACAGCCCGAAGCTGCTCGCCGACGTCAAGGCGGCAGCGGGCGTGCTCGCCGCGCTCGACATCGGCCTGAACGGGGTCGTCTGGGACGCCCGACTCGCCGCTTGGCTCGCACGCCCGGCAGCGAAGTCGTACGACCTCGCCGACCTCGTGCACGACGCGCTCGGCGAGAGCATCCCGCAGCCCGACCCGAACCAGCTGGTGCCCGACACGAGCGCGATCAGCCCGGCCACGGTGGCCTGGTTCCTGCACCGGCTCGTCGCCGAGCAGCGCACGAGCCTGCCCGAGGGCGGCACGCGGGTGCTCACCGAGATCGAGCTGCCCGCCGCCCCGGTGCTCGCGGGCATGCAGCGCACCGGCATCGCGATCGACCGCGCGGCCCTCGACGCTGTGGGCGCCGAGCTGACGGCGACGGCGGAGCAGCTGGCGCAGAAGGCGTACGCCGAGATCGGTCGCGAGGTGAACCTCGGGTCACCGAAGCAACTGCAGGAGGTTCTCTTCGACGAGCTCGGCATGCCGAAGACGCGCGCCACCAAGACCGGCTACTCGACCGACGCCGCCGCCCTCGCCGACCTCCAGGAGGCGCACCCGCACCCGTTCCTGGGCCTGCTGCTGCAGCACCGCGATGCGACGAAGCTCAAGCAGATCGTCGAGACGCTGACAGCGGCGATCGCGAGCGATGGCCGCATCCACACCACCTACGACCAGACGGGCACCTCGACGGGGCGCATCTCGTCGACCGACCCGAATCTGCAGAACATCCCCGTGCGCACCGAGGTCGGCCACCGCATCCGTGCCGCCTTCGTCGCCGGGGAGGGTTTCGAGGGCATCCTCACCGCCGACTACTCGCAGATCGAGATGCGCATCATGGCTCACCTCTCGGGCGACGAGGGGCTCATCGAGGCGTTCCGGTCGGGGGAGGACCTGCACCGCTTCGTCGGTGCGCGCATCTTCGGCGTCGAGCCGGCCGACGTCACGAGCGAGATGCGCACCAAGGTCAAGGCGATGAGCTACGGTCTGGCCTACGGCCTCAGCGCGTTCGGGCTGAGCAAGCAGCTGCGCATCGACACGAGCGAGGCGAAGCAGTTGATGGCCGACTACTTCGCCCGGTTCGGCGCGGTGCGCGACTACCTGCGCAGCGTCGTCGAGCAGGCGCGCGCCGACGGCTACACCGAGACGATCTTCGGCCGCCGGCGCCCCTTCCCCGACCTCAAGAGCCCGAACCGCGTGCTGCGCGAGAACGCCGAGCGGCAGGCGCTCAACGCGCCGATCCAGGGATCGGCCGCCGACATCATGAAGGTCGCCATGAACGACGTGGCGGCCGATCTGGCGCGGGATGCCCTCCGCTCGCGCCTCCTGCTGCAGGTGCACGACGAGCTCGTGTTCGAGGTCGCCCCGGGCGAGCGCGATGCCCTCGAGGGCATCGTGCGCCGGCGGATGGGCGAAGCGGCCGACCTGGCCGTGCCGCTCGACGTGCAGGTCGGCGTGGGCCGCGACTGGAACGAGGCCGCGCACTAGGCTCGCAGGCATGTCCCACGCACCTGCTGACCGCACTCCGACCGCCGTCGACGCCATCGCCGAGCGATGGGTCGAGACCCTCGTCGACCTCAGCCCCGATACTGCGACCTACATCGGGGCAGCCGGCCGGCTCGATGAGTACACCGACTTCTCGCCGGAGGGTCGGCAGCGGTATGCGGCCGCCGCGCGGGCAACGCTCGCCGAGCTCGCGGCCGCCGCGCCGGTCGATGACACCGACCGCGTGACCATCGCCGATCTGAGCGCCGAGCTCACCCTCGATCTCGAGCTCGCCGATGCCGGCTGGGATCAGCGCGACCTCAACGTCATCGCCTCTCCCGCACAGGGCATCCGCGAGATCTTCGATCTCATGCCGACGGCCGGCGAGGCCGACTGGCGCACGATCGCCGGCAAGCTCGGCAACGTCGCGGGGGCGCTCGAGGGCTACACCGCCACCCTGCGCGAGGGCATCGCGGCCGGCAACACCCCGGCGCGCCGACAGGTGCAGGAGGTTCTCGAGCAGGCGCGTCGCACCGCTGCGGCCGACGGCTTCTTCCCGGAGTTCGCGGCGAGCGCGAGGGAGGGCGAGGCGCCCGTGCCCGCATCCCTGCAGGCCGATCTCGACCGCAATGCGCAGGCGGCGGCCGCGGCCTACGGCGCCTTCGCGCAGTTCCTGGAGGCGGAGCTGCTGCCCGCCGCCCGCGAGCACGACCCCGTCGGGCGCGACCTCTACGCGCTGATGTCCCGCCGCTTCCTGGGAGCCGTGATCGACCTCGACGAGACCTACGAGTGGGGCATCGAGGAGCTCGCCCGCATGGTCGAGGAGCAGACCCGCGTGGCGGGCGAGATCCTGCCGGGAGCGAGCGTCGAGGAGGCCATCGCCCACCTCGAGAAGGATCCGGCGCGCAAGCTGCAGGGTCGCGAAGCTCTGCAGGCGTGGATGCAGAACCTCAGCGACACCGCGATCGCCGAGCTCTCGCGCACCCACTTCGAGATCCCCGAGCCGGTCAAGGAGCTCGAGTGCATGATCGCACCCACCCCGGGCGGGGCGATCTACTACACCGGGCCGACCGACGACTTCTCGCGCCCGGGGCGCATGTGGTGGAGCATCCCGGAGGGCGTCGACGAGTTCGACACCTGGCGCGAGACGACCACGGTGTACCACGAGGGTGTTCCGGGCCACCACCTCCAGATCGGCCAGGCGGTCTACAACCGCGCGCAGCTGAACTCCTGGCGGCGGCTGCTCGCCGGCACGAGCGGGCACGCCGAGGGCTGGGCGCTGTACGCCGAGCGGCTCATGGAGGAGCTCGGCTACCTCGACGATCCGGCCGACCGTCTCGGCATGCTCGACGGCCAGCGCATGCGCGCGGCGCGCGTCGTGCTCGACATCGGCGTGCACCTCGGCAAGACTCACCCCGACACCGGTGCGGTCTGGACGAGCGAGGACGCCTTCGCGTTCATGCGCAGGAACGTGAACATGAACGACGGCTTTGTGACCTTCGAGGTCAACCGCTACCTCGGCTGGCCGGGGCAGGCGCCGTCGTACAAGGTCGGGCAGCGCATCTGGGAGCAGATCCGCGACGCGGCGAAGGCGACGCAGGGCGCCGCGTTCTCGAACAAGGCCTTCCACAAGCACGCGCTCGACCTCGGCGGCGTCGGTCTCGACACCCTTCGGGGCGCTCTGCTCGGGTAGCGGCTCGGGGAGCGGCCGCGGCGAGGGCCGGGGCCGGGTTGGTGGCGGGGGAGCCCGCGCGCTAGGCTGGAGAGTCGTCGATTTGACGACAGTCCTGTCCGCATGCCCGGGCGACACACTGCACGACGTCTCCCCGGCCTGATTCCTGTCCGCATCGGAGCACCCACTACATGACCCCCGCAACGACCAAGGCCCCCGCGCAGATCGCCATCAACGACATCGGCTCTGCCGAAGACTTCCTGGCCGCGGTCGAACTGACCCTGAAGTTCTTCAACGACGGCGACCTCATCGAGGGCACCGTCGTCAAGATCGACCGCGACGAGGTCCTCCTCGACGTCGGCTACAAGACCGAGGGCGTCATCCCCTCGCGCGAGCTGTCGATCAAGCACGACGTCGACCCGTCCGAGGTTGTCGCTGTCGGCGACACCGTCGAGGCGCTGGTCCTCCAGAAGGAGGACAAGGAAGGCCGTCTGATCCTCTCCAAGAAGCGCGCGCAGTACGAGCGCGCCTGGGGCGACGTCGAGAAGATCAAGGACGCCGACGGCGTCGTCACCGGAACCGTCATCGAGGTCGTCAAGGGCGGTCTCATCGTCGACATCGGCCTGCGCGGCTTCCTTCCCGCCTCGCTCATCGAGCTGCGTCGCGTCCGCGACCTCACGCCGTACCTCGGTCAGGAGATCGAGGCGAAGATCCTCGAGCTCGACAAGAACCGCAACAACGTGGTGCTCTCGCGCCGCGCGCTGCTCGAGCAGACCCAGTCCGAGAGCCGCTCGACCTTCCTCAACAACCTCGCCAAGGGCCAGGTCCGCAAGGGTGTCGTGTCGTCGATCGTCAACTTCGGCGCGTTCGTCGACCTCGGCGGCGTCGACGGTCTCGTTCACGTCTCCCAGCTCAGCTGGAAGCACATCGAGCACGCCAGCGAGGTCGTCGAGGTCGGCCAGGAGGTCACCGTCGAGATCCTCGAGGTCGACCTCGAGCGCGAGCGCGTGTCGCTCTCGCTGAAGGCGACGCAGGAGGACCCGTGGCAGGTCTTCGCCCGCACGCACGCGATCGGCCAGGTCGCGCCGGGCAAGGTCACGAAGCTCGTCCCGTTCGGCGCCTTCGTGCGCGTCGCGGACGGCATCGAGGGCCTCGTGCACATCTCGGAGCTCTCGGCCAAGCACGTCGAGCTCGCCGAGCAGATCGTGTCGGTCGGCGACGAGGTGTTCGTCAAGGTCATCGACATCGACCTCGAGCGTCGTCGCATCTCGCTGAGCCTCAAGCAGGCCAACGAGGGTGTCGACCCCGAGGGCACCGAGTTCGACCCGGCCGTGTACGGCATGCCGACCGAGTACGACGAGGCCGGCAACTACAAGTACCCCGACGGCTTCGACCCCGAGTCGGGCGAGTGGAAGGACGGCTTCGAGGAGCAGCGCGCCAAGTGGGAGCAGGACTACGCTGCCGCCCAGGCCCGCTGGGAGGCCCACAAGAAGCAGGTCGCCGCGGCTCTGGCCGACGAGGCGACGCTCGACCTCCCGGCCGCGGGCGGTTCGACCTTCTCGTCGGAGTCGACCGGAGGCGGAACCCTCGCCGACGACGAGTCGCTCGCCGCGCTGCGCGAGAAGCTCGCGAGCAACGGCTAGTCACCGCTCGACAGCATCACACGCGAACGGGCCGCTCCTTCGGGAGCGGCCCGTTCCGCGTTCGGGGAGAAGCTTCGTCGTCCTCGCGGGAGGCGCACCGCATCCGCTCGGGTGACGTCGTCGTCTCGGGTACGACGTCGTAGAGGCGGGCGCGACGGCCGCTAGGCGGGTGCGACGGAGCGCCGTTGACGGCGCAGCCGTCGGAAGATCGAGACCACGAGAACGACGAGCCCGACGATCGCGACCACGACCAGAATCGGGATGAGGATCGCGAAGAGGCTCAGCAGCAGAGCGCCGATGTCCTCGCCGGTCGAGAGCGCCGGCGCCGCGGCCCCGGCCGTGAGGGCGTTCGCCGCGGGACGCACGAGCATCTTGCCGGCGTGCACCACGAGAGCGATGACGATGCCGGTCACGACCGGCACCCAGGCGTTCGACTCGAAGAAGGCGGCCGGGTCGGTCACCGCGGCGGTCTGAGTGGCCGCACCGGTGCCGAAGACGATGCCTCCGGATGCGGGGCGCACGATCGACTGGATCCAGTCGTTCACCGAGTCGACGGCGGGGATCTTGTCGGCGACGAGCTCGATCACGAGCAGCACGCCGATGATCAGCAGCACCCACTCGTTCTCGAGCCACCGCCAGGCGCTCGGCAGCTCGACGAAGTCGAGAAACCGCCCGGCGAGGCCCAGCACCAGCAGCGGCACGTAGGCGTTGAGGCCTGCTGCGACGGCCAGGCCGGTTCCGGTGAGCAGTTCGAGCACGGGTGCCTCCGTCGGTGGTGGGTGCGAGTCATGCTACCCCGATGCGATGCCCGCCCCGGTAAGGTCGGCGGGTGGATGTCATCGCGCTCACCGGGGGGATCGCCGCCGGCAAGTCGACGGTCGCCGCGCGCCTCGCCGAGCACGGCGCGATCGTCATCGACGCCGATCAGCTCGCCCGCGAGGCGGTGGCTCCCGGCAGCCCCGGGCTCGCCGCGGTCGTCGAGCGGTTCGGCGCCGCCGTGCTCACCGACGACGGCGCGCTCGACCGCGCGGCGCTCGGCTCGATCATCTTCGGTGATGCGACGGAGCGGGCGGCGCTCAACGCGATCGTGCATCCGGAGGTTCGTCGCCTGTACCGTGCGCACGTCGATCGCATCGCCGAGGCTGACCCCGACGCGATCGTCATCTACGACGTGCCGCTGCTGGTCGAGGCCCGCGCCGCCGACGAGTTCGCCCTCGTGGTGGTCGCGCACGCACCCGCCGAGGTGCGGGTCGACCGGCTCGTGGATCTTCGCGGCCTCGACCGGGCATCCGCGCTGGCGAGGGTGCAGGCGCAGGCGAGCGACGCGGAGCGCCTGGCCCTGGCCGATGTCGTCATCGACACGAGCGGCACGCTCGAGAGCACGATCGAGCAGGTGGATGCTCTCTGGCGGCGCCTCGTCGCCGATCGGGCCGCTCGCACCGGAGTGTCAGACCCCTCCTCGTAGGCTGGGGTCATGGAACCGACCCGCTCCGTGCGACCGTTCGAGGTCGTCAGCGAGTACCAGCCGAGCGGCGACCAGCCGCAGGCGATCGCCGAGCTCGCCGCGCGCATCACGGCCGGCGAGACGGACATCGTGCTGCTCGGCGCGACCGGAACCGGCAAGTCGGCGACCACGGCCTGGCTCATCGAGAAGGTCCAGCGTCCCACGCTCGTGCTCGCCCACAACAAGACGCTCGCGGCGCAGCTCGCGACCGAGTTCCGCGAGCTGATGCCGCACAACGCCGTCGAGTACTTCGTCTCGTACTACGACTACTACCAGCCCGAGGCCTACGTGCCGCAGACCGACACCTTCATCGAGAAAGACAGCTCGGTCAACGCCGAGGTCGAGCGGCTGCGGCACTCCACCACCAACTCCCTGCTCAGCCGCCGCGATGTCGTGGTCGTCTCGACGGTGTCGTGCATCTACGGCCTCGGTGCGGCCGAGGAGTACCTCGAGGCCATGGTGGCGCTGCAGGTGGGGCAGAGCATCCCGCGCGATGTGCTGATCCGCAAGTTCGTCGGCATGCAGTACCAGCGCAACGATGTCGACTTCTCGCGCGGCAAGTTCCGGGTACGCGGCGACACGATCGAGATCATCCCGATGTACGAAGAGCTGGCCATCCGCATCGAGATGTTCGGCGACGAGATCGAGGCTCTCTACGCGCTGCACCCGCTCACCGGAGACGTGGTCCGTCCGCTCGATGCGGTCTCGGTCTTCCCGGCGACCCACTACGCGGCATCGCCCGACACGATGCAGCGGGCGATCGCGACGATCAAGGTCGAGCTCGAGGAGCGTCTTGCCGAGCTCGAGCGCCAGGGCAAGCTCCTCGAGGCCCAGCGCCTGCGCATGCGCACCACGTTCGACCTCGAGATGATGGAGCAGCTCGGCTTCTGCAACGGCATCGAGAACTACTCCCGGCACATCGACGGGCGCGCCGCCGGCGAGCCGCCGAACTGCCTGCTCGACTACTTCCCCGACGACTTCCTTGTCGTGATCGACGAGAGCCACGTCACGGTGCCGCAGATCGGCGCGATGTACGAGGGGGATGCGAGCCGCAAGCGCACGCTGGTCGAGCACGGCTTTCGCCTGCCGAGCGCTCTCGACAACCCGCCCCTGCGCTGGGAGGAGTTCCTCGACCGCACCGGTCAGAAGGTCTACCTCTCCGCGACGCCCGGCAAGTACGAGCTCGGCATCACCGACTCGGTCGTCGAGCAGATCATCCGCCCGACCGGGCTCGTCGACCCCGAGATCGTCGTCAAGCCCAGCAAGGGCCAGATCGACGACCTGCTCGAGCAGATCCGGGTGCGGGTCGAGCGCGACGAGCGCGTGCTCGTCACGACCCTCACCAAGAAGATGTCCGAGGAGCTCACCGACTTCCTCACCGAGGCTGGTGTGCGCGTGCGCTACCTGCACTCCGATGTCGACACCTTGCGCCGCGTCGAGCTGCTGCGCGAGCTACGGCAGGGGGTCTACGACGTGCTCGTCGGCATCAACCTGCTGCGCGAGGGCCTCGACCTCCCCGAGGTCTCCCTCGTCGCCATCCTCGACGCCGACAAGGAGGGCTTCCTCCGCTCGGCGACCTCGCTCATCCAGACCATCGGGCGCGCGGCGCGCAACGTCTCCGGCGAGGTGCACATGTACGCCGATGTCGTGACCCCCTCGATGGCGCAGGCGATCGACGAGACGAACCGGCGCCGCGATCGTCAGCTCGCCTACAACGCGGCGAACGGCATCGACCCGACGCCGCTGCGCAAGCGCATCGCCGACATCACCGATCAGCTCGTGCGGGAGGGGGCGGACACGGCCGAGCTGCTCGCCGGCCGTGCCGCGGGCGGAAAACCGCGCGCCGCCACTCCAGCGATCCGTCGCGAGGGCCTGGCCGCGGCCGGGGCCAACGAGCTCGAGGCGATCATCGCCGACCTGACAGCACAGATGCTGGCCGCCGCCGATGAGCTCAAGTTCGAGCTCGCGGCGCGGTTGCGCGACGAGGTGCAGGATCTCAAGAAAGACCTGCGCGGCATGATCGAGGCCGGCCACGTGCGCTGATGCGGCGCTGAGGCGCGCTGGCGGCCCCGCCGGGCCTCGGGATGC
>JAIXXG010000049.1 GCA_027490915.1 Microbacteriaceae bacterium | reverse complement strand
GCGTGACGTGCGAGCACTGCGGGGCTGCGCTGCCCGCCTTCGCGCTGTTCTGCGGGGAGTGCGGGCGATCGGTCGCGGCATCGCCCCTCGTCGCACCCGTCGTCGCCCCGGTGCAGCCGCCAACCGTGCCGCTCGTCCCGGCGGAGCCGGCGGAGGTGTCACGGCCGGAGCCGGAGCCGGCGGAGGTGTCACGGACCGAGCCGGAGCCGGAGCCGGAGGCCGAGCCGGCGCCGGAGGCCGAGCAGGCGCCGGATGCCGAGCCGGAGCTGGAGGCCGAGCCCGTGCTCCCGCCCCCGGGGGTCGACGTGCCTTCGGCTGCGCTCGCCCCTGCTCCGCCCTCGATGCCGATCCCGGCCGCCCCGGCGTGCGCGTCGTGCGGGGCGCGCGCCGAGCCCGACGACCGCTTCTGCGGCGACTGCGGCACTCCTCTCGAAGGGGCCACCCGCATCATCGAGCCGCTGGCGCCGCACGTGCCGGTCGCAGCGCCCGTCCTCCCCGAGCCGGCCGCACCGCCGGTCGTCCCCGAGCCGATCGCACCGCCCGTCGTCCCCGCGCCGCCCGCCGCGTCTCCGGTGCTCGCCGACGAGAGCACCCGCATCGTGCCGCGGGGTACCGGCGGCGCGCGCTTCGTGCTGCAGTTCAGCACGGGCGAGAGCTACACCGTGCTCGGCTCCGGCCTCGCCGGTCGCAACCCGCGGCCCGAGCCGGGGGAGTACGTCGACCATCTCGTCACCGTCGTCGACCCGGGCCGGTCGGTCTCGAAGACCCACTTCGAGTTCGGCCAGGAGGGCGGGGTCTTCTGGTTCTCCGACCGCCACTCCGGCAACGGCTCGGTCATCCGCGAGCCGGGAGCACCGGCGCGGCCGTGCATCCCCGGGCACCGCTACCCGATCGTGCGCGGCACGCGCATCGACATCGGCGAGCAGTTCGTCGTCGTCAGCTGAGGTCTCCTCCCCACCTCCTCCGATCGAGCACGGGATGCTCGCCGCGGGCTCGCGCGGTGCGCGCGCATCCCGACCCTGCTGTGCTGGCGCGGTGCAGCGCCTGCCCCCGCCCCCGACCCTGCCGCGCCCGCCTGCGCCGGTGAGCTTTCCGGTCATCGCCGTCGTCGCGCCTCTCGGGGCCGCGATCGTCATCGGCCTGCTGACCGGCTCTGCCTTCGTGCTCGTGTTCGCCGTGCTCAGCCCGATCGTCGCGATCGCGACGGTGCTCGACGGGCGGCGGGTCGCCCGCCGGCACCGACGGCTCGAGGCGCAGCGCTTCGCGCGGGAGTGCGCGGCGTTCTCCGCGGCGATCGAGCAGGCGCATCGCGACGAGCGCGCGCGCGCCGACGCGCAGCTTCCGATCCTGCCCTCCGGGCCGGGCGGTGCCGAGGGCGTGCCCGTGCGCATCGGCGTCGCTCCCGCTCCGAGCGCCAGCGCTCCCGAGCGACCCCTCATCGTCGGCGACAGCGTCGACGAGCGCAGTCTGCACGCGCTGATCGAGCGCGCTCGCACGCACCCGGCACTCCCGCTCGTCGTGCAGCGCGGCCCCCTCGCGGTGCGCGGGCGCGGCGCGGCGGCCGCGAACCTGGCGCGGCGCCTCGCCGTCGAGCCCGGGTGCACGGTCGTGCGGCTCGGCGACGACGCCCCCGTTCCTGCCGATGCGGTGCTCATCGACGTGCTCACGCCGCGGCGCGTCCGGGTCAGAGCGCGCGACGGCTACGAGGTCGAGGGAGTTCCCGAGTTCGTCGCCCACCACGACTGCGCGGTCGCTTCCCGAAGCGGAGCGCGCGCCGAGCCACCGGCCCACGTGCGCTGGGCGGAGGTGCACCGCGGTGTAGGCACCGCGGGGACCGCGCCCGGGCCCAGCGGGGCCGTCGTCATCGGCCATGACGGGCAGCAGGCCGTCTCCCTCGATCTCGTGGTCGACGGTCCGCACGCGCTGGTGGGCGGCACCACGGGCAGCGGCAAGAGCGAGTTCCTGCGCACCCTCGCCCTCGGGTGGGCCCATCGCGCCTCCCCAGGCGAGCTGCAGCTGCTGCTGGTCGACTTCAAAGGCGGTGCCACGTTCGCCGGGCTCGTCGATCTCCCGCACACGATCGGGCTGATCACCGACCTCGATCCGGTCATCGCCGAGCGCACTCTGCTCGGGCTCCGCGCCGAGCTGCAGCGGCGCGAGCGCCTGCTCGTCGAGCTGGGTGTGCGCGACGCGGCCGAGGCTCCGCAGCGCATCCCGCGGCTCGTCGTTCTCGTCGACGAGTTCGCGGCGCTCATCGAGGCCTTCCCGATGCTGCACGCGCCGTTCGCCGACCTCTCCGCCCGCGGGCGGTCGCTCGGGGTGCATCTCGTCCTGGGCACGCAGCACCCCGCCGCGGTCGTGCGCGACGCCGTCGCCGCGAACTGCGCCGTCCGGGTCGCGTTCCGCCTGCCCGACACGGCCGGTTCTGCGTTCCTGGGCGCGGCGGGTCGCGCGCTCTCGGGGGCGCCCGCGGGTCGCGCCCTCATCGCGACGGCGGCGTCCGAGCGCCGCGTGCAGATCGCCGTGGCCGATGAAGCCGACATCGCCGCGGTCGCTGAGCGCTGGGCGGGTCATCCGGCGGCCGAGCGACCGTGGCAGCCCCCGCTCGCCGCCGTCATCACGCGGGCGGATGCTCACGAACGCCTCGCGGCCCTCGAGCCCGGCACCGACCTCTCCGTGTTCGGCGTGCTCGACGATCCTGCAGAGCTCCGCCAGGCGGGGGCGCGGTGGAACCGCGCGGTCGATGGTCCGCTCGTGGTGATCGGCAGTGCCGGCAGCGGCCGCACCACCGCGCTCGCGGCGATCGCGGCCAGCACGGGCCTCGCTCTCGAGCGCTGGGTGGTGCTGCCCCTGGATCTCCCGGCCGCCTGGTCGCTGCTCGACGCCATCGCGGCGGGGGAGCGGCCGTGCGAGCTGCTCGTCGCCGACGACCTCGATCTGCTTGTCGCGGCGGCGGCCGAGCTCGCCCCCGAGCTGCTCGCGCGCTGGGATGCGGCGGTGCGCGTCATCCGTCGGGGCGGCGGAGGCGCTCTCGCGAGCGTCGGGCCGGCCACGACCTCGCGCGCGGTGCTCGGCGCACGGTTCCCGGCGCGGGTGCTGCTGCGGGCCCTCGACGCCGAGGACCACGCGCTCGCGGGCGCCCCCCGGGGGCTGTTCGACCGCCGCGCCGTGCCGGGTCGCGGCTGGTGGCTCGATCAGCAGGTGCAGATCGTCGCTGACCCGCCCGAGCTCCGGCCCGCCGAGGTCGATGCGCCGCAGTGGCTGCCGCCGCCCGCCGCCGCGGTCGCCGTGGTCGCGCGCCGCCCCGAGCAGGTCGCCGCGGCGCTCGCGCAGGCGTTCCCGTCGCGCGTGGTCGTCGGCGAGCCGCCGCAGCCGCCGACGGCGATGACGCCGGCCGCGCTCCACGTCGCTCACCCCGACGACTGGCAGGCCGCCTGGACGGCTCTCTCTGCGCACCGCCGCGCGGGTTCGGTGCTCGTGCTCGGCGGCGAGCCGTCCGACCTGCGCACCCTCCTGGCGGTGCGGGCCACACCCCCGCCCCTCGCCCCGGAGCGGGGCGAGGCGTGGCTGCTCGAGCCCGGTCGAGGCGTGGAGCGGGTTCGGGTCGATGGCCTCCGGTCGGTCTAGGCGAGCGCCTCGGCGACGCTGACCGCGGTGAGACCGTGCGCCGCCGCCACGCCATCGTTCGTCACGCGTCCCGCGTGCGTGTTCAGGCCGAGTGCGAGGGCGCCGTCCGCGCGCAGCGCGTCGCGCCACCCGTGGTTCGCGATCGCCCGCACGTAGGGCATCGTCGCGTTGGTGAGCGCATAGGTCGACGTCGACGGCACAGCGCCGGGCATGTTCGCCACGCAGTAGAAGATGCTGTTGTGCACCGGGAAGGTCGGCTCGGCGTGCGTCGTGGGGCGCGTGTCGGCGAAGCACCCGCCCTGGTCGACGGCGATGTCGACGAGCACGCTGCCGGGCTTCATGCGCGAGACGAGCTCGTTGCTCACGAGCTTGGGGGCCTTCGCGCCCGGGATCAGCACCGAGCCGATCAGCATGTCGGCCTGCACCGCGGCCTTCTCGATCTCGAAGCCGTTCGAGGCGATGGTCTTGACGCGACCGCTGTACAGGGCGTCGAGCTCGCGCAGCCGCTGGATATTCGTGTCGAGCACGGTGACCTGGGCGCCCATGCCGACCGCCATGGCGACCGCGCTCGTTCCGGCGACACCGCCGCCGAGCACGACGACGTTGGCAGGGTGGGTTCCCGGAACGCCCGACACGAGAAGCCCGGGGCCGCCGTGCGGGCGCATCATGGCGGTGGCGCCGACGATCGGCGCCAGTCGACCCGCGACCTCGCTCATCGGGGCGAGAAGCGGGAGAGCGCGACTGGGCAGCTGCACGGTCTCGTAGGCGATGCCGGTCACGCCGCTCTCCAGCAGAGCCTCCGTCAGCGCCTTCTCGGCCGCGAGGTGCAGGTAGGTGAAGAGCACGAGCCCGTCGCGGAAGTAGCCGTACTCCGAGGCCACCGGCTCCTTGACCTTGAGCACCATGTCGGCCTCGCCCCACGCAGCAGCGGCGTCGGGCACGATGCGCGCGCCCTGGGCGACGTAGTCGGCGTCGGAGATCGACGACGCGACTCCCGCGCCCGCCTGCACCAGCACCTCGTGACCGGCGGCGACGAGGTCGTGCACACCGGGCGGCGTGATGGCCACCCGCGACTCGTTGTTCTTGATCTCGGCCGGAACGGCGATCTTCATCAGTGTCTCCTCGCGAAGGGAAGCGCGCGGAGGCTCGTGGCCGCGCCGCGCTGCGTTGCGGCACCAGCGTAGCGCCAGTTCGCAATGGATTCCGCACTCTTTTTTGCCAAGAGGTGCTGATTTCGTGACATTTGTGTTTCAGGATGGCCGAAACAAGCGTTCAAGGGTGCGAGGCCTCCCCTCCGTGTGACAGTATCGACGCACCGCCTCGCGCGGTCGGACACCGATGTACCGGCACTCGTCTAAGGAGCACGTCATGAACCGTCCCCTTCCCGAAGACCCGATGATCCGCAGCCTGATCGCGCAGGCGAAGCGCGCTCAGATGTCCCGCCGCGCCATGCTCGCGGGTACCGGCGCCGGTGCGACCGCACTCGCGCTCGCTGCGTGCACGCCGGCCGGCACCACCGAGCTCACGCCTGCCGAGGACAACTCGGCGAACGACCCGACGCTCAACTGGGCGAACTGGCCGTTCTACATCGACGAGGACGACGAGGGCAACTACCCGACCCTCCTCCGCTTCGAGGAGCAGACCGGCATCGACGTTACCTACCTCGTCGACGTCGACGACAACAACTCCTATTTCGCCAAGGTGCGCGACCAGCTCGCCCTCGGCCAGGACATCGGGGCCGACACCGTCTGCCTCACCGACTGGATGGTCAACCGCTTCATCCAGCTCGGCTACACCCAGGAGCTCAACAAGGGCAACATCCCCAACGCGGCCAACCTCGTTCCGAGCCTGCAGAACCCGCAGTTCGACCCGGGCCGTGTGCACTCGCTGCCCTGGCAGGGCGGCTTCGCCGGTGTCTGCTACAACACCGAGGAGACCGCGGAGGTGCGCTCGGTGAGCGACCTGTGGCGCCCCGACCTCGCCGGTCGCGTGGGTGTGCTCTCGGAGATGCGCGACACCATCGGCGTCATCATGCTCGAGAACGGCGTCGACATCTCGGGCGACTTCACGGCCGACGAGTTCAACGCTGCGCTCGACATCTTCCGCGAGAAGGTCGAGTCGGGCCAGATCCGCAACGTCCGCGGCAACGCGTACACGGAGGACCTCGTGAACGGCGACACGCTCGCCGCCATCTGCTGGTCGGGCGACATCACCGTGCTCAACGCCGAGGCCGGCTACGAGAAGTGGAAGTTCCTGCTGCCCGAGGGCGGCGCCACGCTGTGGAACGACAACTTCATCATCCCCATCGGGTCGACCCGCAAGACCAACGCCGAGACCCTCATCAATTACTACTACGAGCCCGAGGTCGCCGCTGAGGTCGCCGCGTGGGTGAACTACATCACGCCGGTCAACGGGGCGAAGGAGGCGGCGATCGCGATCGACCCCGTTCTCGCCGAGAACCAGCTGATCTTCCCGAACGAGGAGACCCTGGCTCAGTCGCGCATCTTCCGCGGCCTCACCGCTCAGGAGGAGAACGAGTACCAGGCCGCCTTCCAGGCGATCCTGCTCGGCGCCTGACCCGATCCAGCAGAAGGAGTACCACCGAGGTGACGAACAACGAGGTTCCGAAGAGCGGGTTCGCCGAGGCGGGTGCCGACCTTGAACTGGTCGGCATCACCAAGCGCTTCCCCGGCTTCACGGCGATCGAAGAGCTCGACCTGACGATCCCGGCGGGGTCGTTCTTCGCGCTCCTCGGGCCGTCGGGATGCGGCAAGACGACCACTCTCCGGCTCATCGCCGGTCTGGAGGAGCCCACCGCGGGCCGCATCCTGATCGGCGGCAAGGACGTCACCGCGACGAAGGCGTACCAGCGCCCCGTCAACACGGTGTTCCAGAGCTACGCCCTCTTCCCGCACATGACGATCCTCCAGAACGTCGCGTTCGGCCTGAAGAGGCGCGGCATCGCGAATGCGGATGCTCTCGCGCACGAGGCTCTGCAGCTGGTCGAGCTCGACCATGTCGCGGGCCGCAAGCCGACGCAGCTCTCCGGCGGGCAGCAGCAGCGCGTGGCTCTGGCACGGGCCGTGGTCAACCGGCCCGCGCTGCTGCTGCTCGATGAGCCGCTCGGCGCTCTCGACCTGAAGCTGCGTCGGCAGATGCAGGTCGAGCTGAAGGACATCCAGAGCGAGGTCGGCCTGACCTTCCTGCACGTGACACACGACCAGGAGGAGGCCATGACCATGGCCGACACCGTCGCGGTCATGAACAAGGGCCGCATCGAGCAGATGGGCCCGCCGCAGGAGCTGTACGAGCTGCCGCACACGGCGTTCGTCGCGAAGTTCCTCGGCCAGTCCAACCTCTTCACGGGCGACGTTGTCTCCAGCTCGAGCACGTCGATGGTCGTCGACGCCGCCGGCTCGAAGATCGAGGTTCCGGTCGCCCGGGCGCAGCGCACCTCCGGTCGCGTGACGGTCGGCGTGCGTCCCGAGAAGGTCACGCTCCACGACGCGGCGCCGACGGCGACGAGCGGGCGCAACGTGATCGGCCCCGGCCGCATCACCGACGTCTCGTTCAGCGGGGTCAGCACGCAGTACGAGGTCACGATCCCGCACCTCGGGGCCATCTCGGTGTTCGCGCAGAACACGTCGATCTCGAGCCTCCACCACGACGGCGACACGGTCTGGCTCAGCTGGGCCGTCGATCACGCTTTCGGCCTCGCCGACGAGGCGGAGGCCGAGCCGGTGTCGCGCTTCCACGCCGACCTCGACACCTCGATGATCGCCGTGCAGTCCCGCAAGGATCTCGAAGCGGAACTCGAGGAGGCGTAGGCCATGGCCTTCACCGCCTTCTCGGGCCCGGCGACCGCGGCGGCCGAGCCCGCAGCGCGGCGCCGCAGCCCGATCGCGCTCTTCCTGCTGCTGCCGGGCATCTTCTACCTGGTGCTGTTCTTCGTCACGCCGCTGATCTCGCTCGTCATCACGAGCCTCCAGGCGCCCGATCCGCTGATCTTCGGTCAGTACGTCAACGCCTTCAACTGGCAGAACTACGTGACGGTGCTCGAGACCTACTGGCCGCAGGCCATCCGGTCGGGCGGGTATGCCGCCCTGGCGACGCTCTTCGCGCTGCTGATCGGGTTTCCGCTCGCCTACTTCATCGGCATCACGCTGCGGCCGTACCCGCTCATCCAGTCGCTCGCGCTCGTGCTCGTGATCGCGCCGTTCTTCATCTCGTTCCTGCTGCGCACCCTGGCCTGGAAGCAGATCTTCTCGACGGAGGGCCCGGTCGTCGGGCTGCTGTCGGCGATCGGCGCGATGCCCGCCGGCTCGTCGATCACGGGCACCGACTTCGCCGTGGTCTTCGGCCTCACCTACAACTTCATCCCGTTCATGGTGCTGCCGATCTACGCGACGCTCGTGTCGCTCGACCTGCGCCTGCTCGAGGCGAGCAACGACCTGTACGGCAGCCCCGCCACGACCTTCCGCACGGTGACGCTGCCGCTCTCGGCGGCGGGCGTCATGTCGGGAACGCTCCTGACCTTCATCCCGGCGGCCGGTGACTACATCAACGCCTCGCGCGAGTTCCTGGGCTCGACCGAGACGACCATGATCGGCAACGTGATCGAGGCGAACTTCCTGGTGCTGCAGAACTTCCCGGCGGCAGCGGCGCTGTCGCTCATCCTCATGGCGTTCATCCTCGTGCTGGTCGCCGCCTACGTGAAGCGCAGCGGAACGGAGGACCTTCTGTGAAGGGCTTCGGCAAGTACGCCATCTGGGCGTACTCGATCATGGCGTTCGTCTTCCTGCTCATCCCGATCGTCTACACGATCGTGTTCTCGTTCAACGACTCGCGCCGCACCAACATCATCTGGAATGGCTTCACCTTCGAGAACTGGCTCACGGTGTGCGAGGCCCAGGGCGTCTGCCAGGCCTTCGGCAACAGCCTGCTCATCGGTGTCGCCGCCACGCTGCTCGCGACGACGCTCGGCACGATGATCGCGATCGCGCTCGTGCGCTACCGGTTCCGGTTCCGCAGCACGACCACGCTGCTGATCTTCCTGCCGATGGCGACGCCGGAGGTCGTGCTCGGTGCCGGTCTCGCCGCCCAGTTCCTCCAGGCGGGGGTTCCGAAGGGCATCGGAACGGTCATCCTGGCGCACACGCTGTTCTGCCTGAGCTTCGTGGTCGTCACGGTGCGCTCGCGCGTGCTCGGTCTCAATCCGGCGCTCGAGGAGGCCGGCCGCGACCTCTACGGCAGCCCGTTCCAGGTGTTCTGGCGTATCACGTTCCCCATGCTGCTGCCCGGCATCGTGGCGGCCGCCCTGCTGTCGTTCGCGCTCAGTTTCGACGACTTCATCATCACGAACTTCAACCGCGGTGCTGATGTCACGTTCCCGAGCTACATCTACACGGCAGCGGCCCGAGGGATCCCGGCGGAGGCGAACGTCATCGCATCGGCCGTGTTCTTCCTCGCCATCGCGATCGTGCTCGTCGCGCAGCTGAGCGCGGCGGCGCGCCGCCGCAAGCTCGCGAAGGCCTGAGCCTGC
This sequence comes from Microbacteriaceae bacterium, assembly GCA_027490915.1. Lineage (GTDB taxonomy): Bacteria > Actinomycetota > Actinomycetes > Actinomycetales > Microbacteriaceae > Microcella. The sequence continues at coordinate 4,815 of JAIXXG010000049.1, read as the reverse complement.
CGGCCCCGGCGGCCGGTTCGGGATGCGCGCTCCGGGTCAGACGGTGCTGACCCGCAGCGCGCCCACCTCGCGGTCGCCCGCGAGCACGCGCTCGCTCGTGCGCTCGACGAGCTCGGCAGCGGCATCCGCATCGATCGCGCCGACGCTCGCGAGCATCCCCAGCGCGACGGGGGTGGTGGCGCGCATCGAGCCGTCGAGCACCTTGACGGCGACGGCGACGCCCTCCGGGGTGCCGATCACCACCACGCCCTCCGCGCCGAGCTTGGCGATGCCGCCGAGACGCTCGATCGTGAGGGTGTTGGCGCGGCCGCGGCCGTCGATCGCCCACGGCTCCGCGGCGACGGCGCTCATGAGCCGATCGGCCTCCGGTGTCGTGCGGCGGGCGATGCGCGCGATGCCCGTCGCGAGGGCGGCCAGGCTCGTGGCGTGCAGCGGGGCCGCGCAGCCGTCGAACCCGCTGAGGTGCACCGGCTCGCCGGTGTAGCGCTCGACGACGGCGACGATGCGCTGCTGCAGCGGATGACCGGGGTCGAGGTAGCTGCCCGCGTCGGCGCCGAGGGCGTCGCTGGCCCGCAGCATGGCGGCGTGCTTGCCCGAGCAGTTCATCGTGAGGCGGGTGGGTGCGAGCCCCCGAGCCGCGCGGGCGGCGCGCTCGTCGAAGCCGAGCGGCGCCTGCACGGGGCACTGCAGCGCGTCGGCGTCGCGGCCGTCGGCGGCCAGCATCGACTCGACCACGGCGAGGTGCTCGGGGCTGCCGCAGTGGCTGGCGGCGGCGAGCACGAGCTCCGCATCCGTGAAGCGCGCACCCGATTCGAGCATCGCGATGGCCTGCAGCGGCTTGAGCGCCGAGCGCGGGAAGACCGTGGCGCGCACGTCGCCGGCCGCGCGCAGCACCGTGCCGTCGGCGTCGACCACCGCGGCGGCCCCGAGGTGCCGAGACTCGATGAGCCCCGAGCGCTCGATGCGCGCCAGCTCGACGCAGCCGTCGGCCTCCAGGGGCCGCACCGCCGCCATGCGCGCTAGGCCGAGAGGGCGGCGTCGAGCACGCCGATCGCGTCGTGCAGCAGGTCGTCGCTGATGGTGAGCGGCGGCAGGAAGCGGATGACGTTGCCGTACGTGCCAGCGCTCAGCAGCAGCACGCCCTGCTGGGCCGCCGCCGCGACCGCGCGCGACACGATCGCCGCGTCGGGCTCGCGCGTCTCGGGGTCGGCGAACTCGATCGCGAGCATCGCGCCGATGCCGCGCACCTCGGCGATGCGGGGGTGCTTCGCCTTCAACGCCTCGAGCGCGGGCGTGAGCACCGACTCGATGCGCTTCGCTGCACCGAGCAGGTCGCGCTGCTCGATCTGCTCGAACACCGCGATCGCGGCGGCGCACGCGACGGGGTTGCCGCCGTAGGTTCCGCCGAGCCCGCCGGCGTGCGAGCTGTCCATGATCTCGGCGCGGCCGACGACGCCGGCGAGCACCATGCCGCCCGCGATGCCCTTCGCCGTCGTGATCATGTCGGGCACGAGGCCGAAGTGCTCGCTCGCGTAGTAGGCGCCGGTGCGGGCCACGCCCGACTGCACCTCGTCGGCGATGAAGACGACGCCGTTGGCCGTGCACCACTCCTGCAGAGCGACCAGGTAGCCGTCGGCGGGCACGATGAAGCCGCCCTCGCCCTGGATCGGCTCGGCGACGAGGCACGCGAGGTCGGCCGCGCCGACGCGCTTCTCGAGGTAGCTGATGGTGCGCTTGGCTGCCTCGGCGCCCGAGAGGCCGTCGTGCAGCGGGTACGAGCTGGGTGCGTGGTAGACGTTGCTCGCGAACGGCCCGAAGCCGAGGTTGTAGGGCATGGCCTTGAAGTTCATCGCCATGGTGAGGTTCGTGCGGCCGTGGTAGCCGTGGTCGAGCACCGCCACGCCGGCCCGGCCGGTGTGCTTGCGGGCGATCTTGACCGCGTTCTCGAGCGCCTCGGCGCCCGAGTTCACGAGCACGACCTTCTTGGCGTGGTCGCCCGGGGTGTGCTGCACGAGCAGCTCGGCGACCCGCACGTAGGGCTCGTAGGGCGTGACCGTGAAGAGCGTGTGGGTGACCTTCGCCACCTGCTCCTGCACCGCGGCCACGACGGCGTCGTTGGTGTGACCGGCACCCATGACGCCGATGCCGCCCCCGAGGTCGATGAAGTGGTTGCCGTCGACGTCGACGACGATCGCGTCGTGGGCGCGCTCGATGTAGACGGGCAGAGCGGTGCCGACGCCGGCGCTCACGACGGCGAGGCGACGCTCGTGCAGGGCCTGCGACTTCGGGCCGGGGATGGCCGTGACGACGCGGCGCTCCTGGGCCACCGGGGAGCCAGAAGCGGACGGGAGTGCGGGCGCGAGAGTGTCAGTCATGGTGGGATGAGTGTACTCCCGGCCCTTCCGCCGCGGCTGGGGGAGAGGAGCCTCTCATGCCCCACGATCGGCACGGCTACGCCGTCGAGCTGCAGTGGCAGGGCAACCGGGGCGAGGGCACGGCGACCTACCGCTCATACGGGCGGGAGCACCGCATCCACGCCGCCGGCAAGCAGCACGAGATCGCGGGCTCGAGCGACCGCGTCTTCCGCGGCGACCCCGACCGCTGGAACCCGGAGGAGCTCGTCATCGCGGCCCTCGCCCAGTGCCACATGCTCAGCTACCTGCACGTCGCCGCGGTCAACGGCATCGTCGTGGTCGACTACCGCGACAGCGCGACCGGCACCCTGCAGCAGGAGGGCGACGGGGGGCGGCTCATCGAGGCGACGCTCCGCCCGGTCGTGACCCTCGCGGCGCAGCACACCGACGAGGATGCGCGCCGGGCCGCCGAGCTGCATCATCGGGCGAGCGAGCTGTGCTTCATCGCGAACTCCGTCAGCTTCCCCGTCGGCCACGAGCCGACGACGCTCATCGCCGATCGTTAGGCGGCTCGGAGCCGGCACCGAGGCCCGACGTGGAAGACTAGGGGCTTTCGTGCTCATCCCATCGTGAGGATCCTCCCGTGCGCCGTCGTTCTGCCCTCGTCTCCACCGGTCTCAGTGCCGCCCTGCTCGTCAGCCTCGCGGCCTGCGTGCCCTCGGGCACCACGGCGGAGGGCGACTGCACGCCGGCGGGCTCGGCATCGGCCGCCGTGCGCGTGGATGGGGCCTTCGGCAGCACCCCGGCGATCGACTTCGATGCGCCGCTCACGGCCGAGGCGACGCAGCGCACCGTGCTCGAGGAGGGCGAGGGCCAGGCCGCGGTCGACGGCGACACCATCACCTTCGAGTACTCCCTCTACAACGGCGAGTCGGGCGACGAGATCGAGACCACCGGGTTCGGCGGTGCCACCCCGGCGTCGTTCACCATCGACACCGAGGCCGAGCAGTTCGCCGGCATCTCGAAGGCGCTCACGTGCTCGACGCCGGGCACCCGCCTGACGATCGTCGTGCCGCCGGTCGACGGCTTCGGCGAGGAGGGCGTGCCGGCCCTCGAGCTCTCGGGCTCAGAGTCGCTCGTCTTCGTCATCGACGTGCTCGAGGTGCAGTCGCCGCCCGAGCCCGTCACCCCGAGCGAGTGGACCGAGGGGGTGCCCGAGGTCGACCTCGGCGTCACGCCCCCGGTCGTGACGCTGCCCGAGGGCGGCGCGCCCGACGAGCTCGTTCTCGCGGTGCTCGAGCAGGGCGACGGCGACGTCGTGAGCGACGACGCGACCGTGCTCGTCGACTACCAGGGCACGAGCTGGCAGACCGGCGAGATCTTCGACCAGAGCTTCGGCGCGTCGCCGGCGACCTTCCCGGTGACCGGCGTCATCCAGGGCTTCGCCGCGGGCCTCATCGGCCAGCAGGTCGGCACGACGCTGCTCGTCTCGATCCCGGCCGACCTCGCGTACGGTCCCGACCCCGAGGCGCACCCGCTGGGTGGGCAAGATCTGCTCTTCCTCGTCACGATCATCGACATCGTCGAGTAGCAGCCGCCGGGCGGCATGATGAACACCATGCGCGACGTCATCATCCTGGGTTCGACCGGCTCGATCGGCGTGCAGGCGCTCGAGGTCATCGCGGCGAACCCCGAGCGGTTCCGGGTGGTCGGCCTCGCGGCCGGCCGCAACCGCGAGCTCGTCGAGCAGCAGGCGCGCGACCACGGCGTCGAGCACGTGGCGCTCGGGGCCGAGGCCGCCGCGCAGCTCGTGCGCGATGTGCCCTGCGATGTGGTGCTCAACGGCATCACCGGGTCGGTGGGGCTCGCCCCGACGCTTGCCGCGCTCGAAGCCGGCCGCACGCTCGCGCTCGCGAACAAGGAGAGCTTGATCGTCGGCGGCTCGCTCGTGACGAGCCTCGCGGCGCCCGGGCAGATCGTGCCGGTCGACAGCGAGCACTCCGCGATCGCGCAGGCGCTGCTGGCGGGCACCGCCGTCGAGGTGCGCCGGCTCGTGCTGACCGCGAGCGGGGGGCCGTTCCGCGGGCGCTCGCGGGCATCCCTCGCCGACGTCACGCCGGCCGAGGCGCTCGCGCATCCGACCTGGGACATGGGCCGCGTCATCACCACGAACTCCTCGACGCTCGTCAACAAGGGGCTCGAGGTCATCGAGGCCCACCTGCTCTTCGGGGTGCCCTACGACCGCATCGACGTGACCGTGCACCCGCAGTCGATCGTGCACTCGATGGTCGAGTTCGTCGACGGGTCGACGATCGCGCAGTGCTCACCGCCCGACATGCGCCTGCCGATCTCGCTCGGGCTCGACTGGCCGCACCGGGTGGCGGGCGTGGGGGCTCCGCTCGACTGGAGCACCGCATCCACCTGGACCTTCGCCCCCCTCGATGACGAGGCGTTCCCCGCG
>JAIXXG010000106.1 GCA_027490915.1 Microbacteriaceae bacterium | reverse complement strand
GCGGGGTAGCTCAGGTGGTTAGAGCACACGGCTCATAATCGTGGTGTCGCGGGTTCGAGTCCCGCCCTCGCTACCGTTTCAGAGACTTCCGCAGCGTCCGCGCTCAGTAGCCGGTGCGCTCGTCCATGAGGCGCTGCAGGTCGGCGAGAACGCCGGCGATCGACTCGCGGCGCTCCTCCTCCGACTGCTCCATGGCGGGCTCGCGGGGGATGAGCCGTGCCTGCATGAGCTCGTCGAGCGTCTCGGCCCGCGCCCGCAGCGCGAGCTCGTGCAGGAAGGCCTCGTCGTCGCGCGCCGCCTCGAGCTTCTCGACGACGCCCAGCAAGGTGCGGCTGCGGGCGGCGAGGCGATCGGCCTCGTCGCGCTTGCGGCGCACCTTCGCCCGCTCGCGCTTCGACGAGGCCGCTCGCGACTCCCGCGGGGTCGGCGCGGCGCGCACGCTCTCCTCCGACAGCCGCTCGGCACCCGCGCGCTGCTCGGCGATAAGCGTCTCGAGGGCCTCGCGCGCCAGCGCGATCGCCTGCGGCTCGCTCCACGCCGCGCCGTCGCGCAGGATGCGCAGGATCACCCCGTTCTTGACGGCCAGCCGCAGGGCCGACACCGCCACGAGGTACCCCTCGTCGATCTGATGCCGCAGGTCGCGGGGCAGCTCCGCCGGCCGCGCGCCGACCACCGGTGCGGGGGCGGGCCAGAAGCGCATGATCACTCTCGCGGCGAAGGGGGCGGGGTGCTTCCAGGGTAGAGCCCGTGCCTGCGCGATCGCCGGGCGAGCGGCGGCCGTGCATCCCGTCGGATTCGTTCGCGACACGCCGAAAACACAACATCTAGGGGAATGACACGCGTGTGATTCCCGTTATATAGTGAGACCCCAGCCGCCACGGGCGGAGGATTCACCACCAGAGGAGGTCCGATATGGACAACGAAAACGACACCGTCGGTGGCTACGCCGTGCCCGTCGACCCGATGGACCTGCTGCAGTGCGAGAGCTGCCAGTAGCCGCACGCTGACGACATCATCCGAGACCCCGGTTCGCCACTGACGGCGCACCGGGGTTTCGTGCAGCAGGAGGGCCCATGAGCATCGAGGCGGTGAGCGGTTCGATGGACGGCGCGGTCGGCGCCACCATCAGCACCGACGCGCGCCCGCGCCTGGCGAGCGACGCCGAGGTGCTCGACCGCGTGCACCGCACGCTCGGCCCCGTCGACGTGGTCGCCGAGCACACCGGAGCGCACCGCCTCTCGCGCGTGCTGCACGTGGTGACGCGCGGCGGCGAGCAGGCCGTCGTCAAATGGCATCGGGATGCGGGGCCGCACCGCCGCGAATCCGAGGCCCTGCAGCAGTACGCCGTGGCGCTCGGCGGCGACGCCCCGCGCATCGTCATCACCGAGCCCGCGCTGCGCATGGTGACGCTCTCGCGGCTGCTCGGAGAGCCCGCGGCCGGCACGCCGCACGAGCGCGACCCCGACATCCACATGCGCCTCGGCGAGCTCGTGCGCCGTCTGCACGACGCCGAGCCGCCGCGCCGCCACGCGCGCTTCGGCCCGATGATCGCCGCCGAGTTCGAGCGCTGGAGCCGCGCCGCCGACGAGCTGTGGGGCGACGGGCTCGACGGCCGCGACGAGCGCGCCGAGCGGCTCGCCGCCGAGCGCCACGTTCTGCGGCAGCACGTGGCCGCCGCGCTCGACATCGGCGAGCTCGACCATGTTCCCGCGCATCGCCAGCTGACGCCGCGGCACCTGATCATCGACCCGGGCGGGCACGTGCGCGTCATCGACTTCTCGCAGCTCGAGTTCGAGCCGCGCATCGTCGACCTGCTGTGGCTGGAGTACGGGCCGTGGCGGGATGAGCCCTGGCTGCGTGCTGCCTTCCTGCACGGCTACGGCCGCACGCCGACCGAGCGCGACGAGCTCGCGCTGCGGGCGGTCGCCGCGACGCGCGCGCTCGAGCTGCTGGTGCGCGGCGAGAGCCGCGGGCACGCCGCCGAGCGCGCCCTCGGGCGATCGATGCTCGACCGCCTGCTCGGCGCGACCTTGTTCTGAGGCCCGACGCGGCGCCCGCCTAGACTGGGCCCGTGACCGTGAACCCCGATCTCGTCGAGCGCGCCTTCCCGCCCGTCGCGCCCTACCTCGTCGGTCGCGAGAAGGTGCGCGAGTTCGCGCGCGCCGTGTTCGCCACCGCGCCCCTGCACCACGACCCGGAGGCGGCCCGCGCGGCCGGCTTCGCCGACGTCGTCGCGCCCCCGACCTTCCCGATCGTCATCGCCGAGGCGACGCTGCAGCAGCTGCTCGCCGAGCCCGATGCGGGCATCGACTTCAGCCGCGTCGTGCACGGCGACCAGCGGTTCACCTACTCGCGCCCGGTCGTCGCCGGCGACGAGCTCACGGCCACGCTGCGCGTGACGAGCATCAAGTCGCTCGGCGGCAACAGCATGGTGACGAGCGAGTCGAGCATGGTCGACGCGCGCGGCGAGCACGTCGTGACGAGCGTGTCGACGCTCGTGATCCGGGGGGAGGACGCGTGAGCATCCTGAACGGTCTCGAGGTCGGCCAGGTGGTCGCCGAGCGCGCCTTCCCGATCACCCGCGACAGTCTCGTGCGCTACGCCGGGGCAAGCGGCGACTTCAATCCCATCCACTACCGCGACGACGTGGCGGCCGCCGTCGGCCTGCCCGGCGTGCTGGCGCACGGGATGCTCACCATGGGCTTCGCGGTGCAGCCCGTCGTCGACTGGCTCGGGTCGGATGGCTGGGTCAGCGACTACCAGGTGCGCTTCACCCGCCCGGTCGTCGTCGATGCGCAGGCCGGTGCCGTCGTCACGGTCACGGCCACGGTCGGCGCGATCGACGAGGCCGGAGCCCGCATCGACCTCAGCGCGGTGTTCGACGACCAGACCGTGCTGGGCAAGGCGCAGGTGCGCGTCACCCCCCTGGCCTGAGCACGGATGCTGCCCTGATGCGTCTCGCCGATCTCACGACGCTCGGCGTCGGCGGGCCGGCCGAGCGCCTCGTCACCGCCGCGACCGCCGACGAGCTGGTCGAGGCCGTGCTCGAGGCGGAGGCCGCGGGCGAGCCCTGGCTGGTGCTCGGCGGCGGATCGAACGTGCTCGTCGCCGATGAGGGCGTTGACGGCACGGTCGTGCGCATCGCGACCCGAGGCATCGAGCGGCTGCCCGACGTGCCCGGCTCGACCCGACCGGTGCGGCTGCGCGTGCAGGCCGGCGAGCCGTGGGACGCCCTCGTCGCCCACACCGTCGAGCAGGGCTGGGCGGGCATGGAGGCGCTCAGCGGCATTCCGGGCTCGACGGGCGCCGCGCCCATCCAGAACATCGGCGCCTACGGGCAGGAGGTCGTCGAGAGCCTCCTCGCCGTCGAGGTGCTCGACCTCGACACGGGCGAGCGCCGCACCGTTCCAGCCCCCGAGCTGCGGCTCGGCTACCGCACGAGCGCCATCAAGCAGGGCTGGCGGGCGGTCGTGCTGAGCGTCGACCTGGCGCTCGAGAGCGACCCCGACGGGCTCAGCCGTCCGATCGCCTACGCCCAGCTGGCCGACGCCCTCGGTGTCGCGATCGGCGAGCGCGCCCCGCTCGCGGGCGTGCGCGCGGCGACGCTGCGGCTGCGGGCGGGCAAGGGCATGGTGCTCGACGCGGCCGACCCGCAGTCGCGCAGCGCGGGTTCGTTCTTCACCAACCCGATCGTCAGCGAGAGCTTCGCGCGCACCCTGCCGGCTGATGCTCCGCGCTGGCCGCAGCAGCCGGAGCCGAGCCCGGTGGCCGTGCCGCTCGGCCAGGAGCCGGCGGCTCCGCCGCCGGTGATCGAGGGCACGGTGAAGCTCAGCGCCGCGTGGCTGATCGAGCACGCCGGCATCGCCCGCGGCTTCCGGTTGCCGGGCTCGGGCGCATCCGTGTCGTCGAAGCACACGCTGGCCCTCACGAACGCGAGCGGGCACGCGACCGCGGCCGAGGTCGCCCAGCTCGCCCGCTACATCCAGACGCGCGTGCTGAGCGAGTTCGGCGTTCTGCTGCACCCCGAGCCCGTGCTCGTCGGCCTCAGTCTGTAGGGGTGCGGGTGGGGATCAACTGTCCTTGCGGATCCAGCGGAAGGTGAGGCTCGTCAGCACGAGACCCGCCACCAGCCAGATGGCCAGCGCGATGGCGATGCCGGGGTGGTCCCACGACTCGTTCTGCTCGAGCACGACGAGCTCGTCGGGCAGGAAGACGCTGCGCATGCCCTGGGCCATCCACTTGAGCGGGAACACCGAGGCCACGTTCTGCAGCCACTCGGGCAGGTCGCTGAATCGCAGGTAGACGCCCGAGATGAACTGCAGCACGAGGGTAATCGGAATGACCACCGCGGTGGCGCTCTTGCCCGAGCGCGGCACGGCGCTCAGTGCGATGCCGAGGATCGCCGAGCACAGCACCCCGAGCGTGAACACCCAGGCGAACACCCACCAGTTGGCCGGGTCCTCCGGCAGCGGCACCTGGAAGACCGTGAACCCGAGCAGCAGCAGCACCGCGGCCTGCAGCAGACCGGTCGTGAACGACTGGCCGAGCTTGCCGATGAAGTAGCTCATCACCGGCAGGGGCGAGCCCGCCAGGCGCTTGAGCGTGCCATCGCTCTTCTCGAGCGCGATGTCGATCGCGAGATTCTGCAGACCGCTGAGCAGCACGCCCGCGGCGAGCATGGCGGGCAGGAAGAACCAGGCGGCCGTGATCTCGTCGCCGTCGGCGGTCTGCCCGAAGCTCGCCTCGCTGAACGACACCGAGAAGATCGTGAGCATGACCACCGGGAACAGGAAGGTGAAGAACACCGTGTCGCCCTGGCGGAAGTACGCGCGCACCTCGTAGCCGATGCGCAGGGCGCCGAGACGGATCGCGCGCGCGAGGCCGCTCTCGCGGCGTGCCGCCGTGGTCGGTGCCGCTGTCGTGGTCGTGCTCATCGTGCCGCCTCCGTCTCGTTGAGGGCTTCAGCGCTCAGGTCGCTCGCGTGCTCGTGGCCGACCAGGTCGAGGTAGACGTCCTCCAGGCTCGGGCGGATCACCTCGAGGCCCTCGGGCTCTCCGCCCAGGCGGGCGACGAGCTCGGTGACGACCGCGGCCGGGGCGTGCGTGCGCCGCTCGTGCACCGCGCCGTTCTCGCGCCAGCGCACGAACGGCACGCGGGCATCCGCGCCCCCGATCTCGTCGATCGGCGCGAGGTCGACCATGCGGCCGCCCGCGATGATGCCGGCCCGGTCGCCGAGCTGGGCGGCCTCGTCGAGGTAGTGGGTGGTCAGCAGGATGCTCGTGCCCTCGCTCTGCAGCGTGCGGATCAGTTGCCAGAAGCTG
>JAIXXG010000121.1 GCA_027490915.1 Microbacteriaceae bacterium | reverse complement strand
GACGCGATCGCCACGACCGCGCTCGTCCATGCCGGGGGCGAGGCCCGCGTGGCGCGGGTGTTCCACCGGGGCCTCGATGCTGCGGTGATGGAGGCGGAGCTCGCGGTGCACGACGCGCTCGCCAGCGGCACGGCCGAGGTGCGGCAGCATGTCGCCGCGCTCGACGACCTGCTGACCCTCGCCGACGGGCGGCTCGTGCTACTGCTCGCTGCGGCCACCGGGCCGACCCTCCACGACCTCCTGAGCGCTCGGCACGGCGCTCTCGAGCTCGGAGAGGCGGTGACGACGCTCGCCCCCCTCGTCGCGGTGGTCGAGGGCGCCCACGAGGTCGGGGTGACGGGGGTGCCGCTCGATCCGCGGCGCATCCGTTTCGCTGCCGGCGGCGCCCCCGTGGTCGTGAGCGTCGCCGGAGCGATGGCGGGCCCGGTCATCCCCGCCCGTCTCCGGGCGCGGGAGCCCGGCTACGACGACGACCATCGAGCGGTCGCACACCTGCTGAGAGCGGTCGCCGCCGCAGTGAGCGGGCCGACAGCGGCAGCGCTCAGCGCCCTCGCACCGACCGCCCGCGGCGACCGCGCCACGGCCACCGCTCTCTTCGATCTCGCGAGACCGATCCCGATCCGGCTCGACGAGAGGGGGGACGTGGCGCATCCGAGCTGGAGCCCGACGACCGACGGTGCGCCCGAGAGCATCACCGCGCCGCCCGAGCATCGCGGGGCCGCCGCGGCTGCAGGTGCACCCCCTGCCCGGCCGCCCGCGGTCGCCTCTGCGGTCGCCTCCGCGCTCGTCGCGCTCGGGGTGCCGACGAGGATCAGCAGCACCGTCGTGCGGGCGGTGGGCACCACGCTCGAGGTGCCGCGCCGACTCGATGCCGCACTGCGCGCGGTACGCGCCCGACTGATCGCTGGAGCGCCCGCGCCGATCCCGGCCGCCGCACCGCCGATCGCTGCACCGCAGCCCGCGCGCGTCCGCCGCCCCATCGTGATCGCCGGGGCGGGCGGCGGTCTCGCGCTCGCACTGGCGATCCTCGTGACGACGACCGCGCCCGCTGCGGGCGACGCCGGCCCGCTGACGCGGACCCCGTCGTCTTCCGCCGGTCCGGTCGACCGGCCGACACCGTCACGAGCACCAGCGGGCGTCGCTCCCGACGCCCCCGATGGGGCGGGTGCGAGCGCGGACACCGGCAGCGCGCCGGACGGGGCGGGGCTGCCCGAGAGCGCCGAGCGGCCCGAGCCTGGCCAGTGGCGCTCGTTGGTGACCGAGCTGGTGCGGCGATGGGGGGAGTGCCGCGCGAGCCTGACGCGAGCCGGCGGGCACGGGTCGGAGGACTGCGCGGCCGGGGTGGCGCATCCGGGCTCGGCGGCGCCGGCGCTGCTGCACGAGGACGACCCGCGACACGGTGTGCTGGCGTCGTGGCTCGCTCAGCAGGGCGACGTGGTGGTGGTGCAGCGGATGGGCGCGGCGGTGCTCGTCGACCTGGTCGACCCGCGCTCCGAGACGACAGCGGCCTCGCTCCTGCTGATGAGGAGCGAGGCCGGCTGGCGTGTGCGAGACGTGCTCGACTAGATGCCGAGGTCGGCGTCGAAGTCGGCCTCCTCGAGGCGTGCCTTCACGGCCGACAGGAACCGGGCGGCGTCGGCGCCGTCGACGATGCGGTGGTCATACGACAGGGCGAAGTAGACCATCGACCGCACGGCGACGACATCGGAGCCGTCGACCTGGATCACCGCGGGCTTCTTCGTGACGATGCCGGTGCCGAGGATGGCGACCTGCGGCAGGAAGACCACGGGGGTGTCGAACAGCGCGCCCCGCGACCCGGTGTTGGTGAGGGTGAAGGTGCCGCCGGCCAGCTCGTCGGGCTTGAGCTGGTTGTCGCGCGTGCGTGCGGCCAGGTCGGCGATCTCGCGAGCGAGACCGGCGATGTTCAGGTCGCCGGCATTGCGCACGACCGGGGTCAGGAGGCCGCGCTCGGTGTCGACCGCGATCGAGAGGTTCTCGGTGTCGGGGTAGACGATGCTGTCGCCGTCGACCGTGGCGTTGATGATCGGGAAGGCGCGCAGTGCCTCGGTGGCGGCCTTCGCGAAGAAGGGCAGGAACGACAGCTTGGTGCCGGTGGCCTTCTCGAAGTCCGCCTTGACGGCCGTGCGCAGGGCGGCGAGGCGGGTGACGTCGACCTCGACCACGGTCGTCAGCTGAGCCGTCGACTGCATCGAGATCACCGCCCGCTCGGCGATGACCTTCCGCAGGCGCGACATCGCGGCCGTCGTGCCGCGCAGCGGCGAGACTGCCAGCTCGGCGCGCGGCGCGGCCGGAGCAGCGTGCGCGCCCGCGTGGCCACCCGCGGCGGCGAGCACATCCTGCTTGCGGATGCGACCGCCCACGCCCGTGCCCGTGACGCGGCTCAGGTCGACCCCGTTCTCCGCGGCGAGCTTGCGCACGATCGGGGTGATGTACGCGGCGGCGTTGCCCGGCGCCGCGGCCGGCGCTGGGGCGGCAGGAGCGGCAGGTGCGGGGGCGGCAGGCGCGGGCGCGGGAGCGGTAGGCGCAGCGGCAGGAGCAGCAGCGGGCGCTGCGGGGGCCGCCGGCGCGGGCTCCGGAGCAGCGGGAGTGGGCGCAGGCTCCGGGGCCGGAGCGGCCGCGGCGGGCGCCGGGGCAGCGGCGGGCTCGGGAGCGGCGGCGGGCTCAGCGGGGGCGGCAACCGCCGGGGCCGCAGGGGCGCTCGCGGAGCCCGAGCCATCGCCGATGCGCACGAGCGGGGTGCCGACCTCGACGGTCTCGTCCTCGGCCACGAGGATCTCCTCGATCACACCCGCGACGGGCGAGGGGATCTCGGTGTCGACCTTGTCGGTCGACACCTCGAGCAGCGGCTCGTCGACCTCGACGCGGTCGCCGACGTTCTTCAGCCATCGGGTGACCGTTCCCTCGGTGACGCTCTCGCCGAGCGCCGGGAGGTTGACGGATTCGCTCATCAGTAGTGCTCCTTCGAAGCCTTCAGTGTTTCTTCAGCCTAGTTGCGGTGGTCGGACGGGGCTCACATCGCGTGCAGCGGCTTGCCCGCGAGGGCGAGGAAGGCCTCGCCGAGGGCCTCGTTCTGCGTCGGGTGGGCGTGCAGGAGGGGGGCGACGTCCTCCGGGTGAGCATCCCAGTTGACGGCCAGCTGCGCCTCGCCGATCAGTTCGCCGACACGCGCACCGATCATGTGCACGCCGACGACGGGGCCGTCGATGACGCGCACGACCTTGATCGAGCCCGCCGTCTCGAGGATGTGGCTCTTGCCGTTGCCGGCGAGGTTGTACTCGTAGCTCGCGACGGCGGCGTCGCCGTACTGCTCCTTCGCCTTGGCCTCGCTGAGGCCGACCGAGGCGACCTCGGGCTCGCTGTAGGTCACCTTCGGGATGTTCACGTCGGAGATCACGACGGGGTTGAGCCCCGCGATCTCCTCGGCCACGAAGATGCCGTGCTGGAAGCCGCGGTGGGCGAGCTGCAGGCCGGGCACGATGTCGCCCACGGCCCAGACGCCGGGGATGTTGGTGCGCAGGCGCTCGTCGGTGAGCACGAACCCGCGATCCATCGCCACGCCGACCTCCTCGAACCCGAGGCCCGCGGTGGCCGGACCGCGCCCGACGGCGACGAGCAGCAGGTCGGCCTCGATGGTCGCCCCGTTCTCGAGCGTGACGACGACGCCGCTCTCGTTCTGGGTCACGCTCTGGAAGCGGACGCCGGTGGTGAACTCGATGCCGCGCTTGCGGTAGGCCCGCTCGAACTGCTTCGAGATCGACTCCTCCTCCATGGGGACGAGTCGGGGGAGGGCCTCGATGATGTGCACCTCGGAGCCCCACGAGCGCCAGACGCTCGAAAACTCGACGCCGATCACGCCGCCGCCGAGCACGGCGACCTTCTTCGGCACATAGTCGAGCTGCAGGGCCTGCTCGGAGGTGATCACGCGCCCGCCGATCTCGAGGCCGGGCAGGGTGCGCGAGTACGAGCCGGTGGCGAGGATGACGTTCGTGCCGGTGATGGTGCTGTCGCCGACCTGCACCGTGGTGGGGGAGGTCAGGCGCCCCTCGCCCTCGATCATGGTGATGCCGCGGGCCTTGATGAGGCCCTGCAGGCCCTTGTACTTGCTCGCGATGATGCCCTCGCGGTACTGGATGACGGCCGGGACGTCGATGCCCTCGAGCGTCGCCTTGACGCCGAACTTGGCCGCGTCGCGCGCGGCGTCGGCCACCTCGGCCGCGTGCAGCAGGGCCTTGGTCGGGATGCAGCCGACGTGCAGGCAGGTGCCGCCGACCTTCGACTTCTCGATGAGCCCGACGCTCATGCCCAACTGGCTGGCGCGCAGCGCGGCGGCGTAGCCACCGCTTCCCGCACCGAGGATGACAAGGTCAAACGTCTGGTTCGACACCGGCAGAGACTCCTTACATCCGCGAAGGATTGTCGTGCGGGGGTCGACGTCGAGGTGGCGGGCCGACCCGATGTGCGGCACGACGGTCACGTGCCCGCCGTCGAGCCTACTACTTGGCCGCGAGCCGTTCCGCGAGCCGCACGAGCAGGCGCACCATCACGCCCGACGGCCCCTTGGGCGTGTAGCCGAAGGGGGTTCCGGGATTGTTGGCCGGCCCGGCGATGTCGAGGTGGGCCCAGGGGATGCGGGGCGCATCCGGCTCGTCCGAGACGCGCCCGACGAACTCCCGCAGGAAGACGCCCGCCAGCAGCATGCCCGCCGCCGTGCTCCCGGGCTTGGCGTTGGCGATGTCGGCGACATCGCTCTTCAGCAGCGGACGCAGCTCGGAGGGCAGGGGCATCGGCCACACCAGCTCCCCGGTGTCCGCCGCCGCGGCGCGCACCTCTTCGACCAGCGCGTCGTCGCCCATCAGGCCGGCGTAGCGCTCGCCGAGCGCGATCCGGGCCGCCCCCGTCAGGGTGGCGACGTCGACGATCGCGTCGGGATGCTCCTCGCTCGCGATCGCAAGCCCGTCGGCGAGCACGAGCCGCCCCTCGGCGTCGGTGTTCAGAACCTCGACCGTGGTGCCGCCGCGGATCGTCAGTACATCGTTCGGGCGCATCGCGGTCGACGAGGGCAGGTTCTCGGCGAGGCATAGCCAGGCGGTGATCCGCACGGGCAGCGCGCGACGCGCCGCCGCGACGACGGCGGCCAGGGCGGTGGCCGCCCCCGTCATGTCGTACTTCATGCCGACCATTGCGGCGGCGGGCTTGAGCGAGAGGCCGCCCGAGTCGAACGTGATGCCCTTGCCGATGATGGCCAGGTGCGGAGCATCCGCCCGGCCCGTGTAGCGCACGGCGAGCAGGCGCGGTCCGCGCGACGACCCGCTGCCGACACCCAGCAGACCGCCGAATCCGCCCTCCCGCAGCTCGTCGACTCCCCATTCCTCGACCGTGACCGGCAGGGCCTCGGTCGCGGCGCGCGCGCGGTCGACGAAGCTCGCGGGGTAGAGGTCGTTCGGCGGCGTGTTGACCAGATCGCGCACGAGCGCGACGGCCTCGGCGTGCGCCTGGGCGTCGGCGCTGGCGGCATCCGCCCCGTCGACCCCGGTCGTCAGCTCGATCTCCTCCGTCGCCGGCCCGGCCTCGCTCGAGCGGTAGGCGGTGAAGCGGTAGCCGCCCATCCCGGCCCCCTCGAGCACCGCCCGCACCTCGCCGGCACTGCTGGTGGGCAGGGCCACGGCGATGCGCCGGGCCGAGCCGAGCGTCCGCGACGCCGTGCCGGCCGCCGACCGCAGCGACTCCTCGGTGAGCGGGCCGCGTCCGAGGCCCACGACGAGCAGGCTGCGGGCCGCGACACCCTCGGGCGCGGGGATGCGCGCCGTCTCGTCGGGCGCACCGGTGAGACCGAGCATCCCGAGAGCGCTCTCGATGCCGGCGAGCACGGGATCGTCGGTGCCCACGACCGCGACTCCGCCGTCTGCACCGGGAGCGATGCCGATGACGAGAGCATCCCCCTCGAGCTGCGAGGGCGGCGTGGACGAGCTGAGCAGGCGGGGCGTGGGCATGCGCGCCATGCTATCCGCGCCGCGCTGTGCACCCGGGCGGCGGCGAGGCCGCGGTGCCCGCGCGGGTCGGCGCTGTTCGCTCAGGGCGCTCGTCCGGCGACCGGGCGCGCCGAACGGCGCCGCCTACCATGGAGGTATGCGACCACCCGCCGACCTCTACACCGTCGCCATGACGGAGGACGAGGTGCCGCGCGGTCTCGCGCTCGTGATCGGTCTGACCGGATTCGTCGACTCGGGCGGCGCCGTCGCCCAGGTCTCGGAGTACCTGCTCGACCAGCTCGAGCACCGCGACGTGATCGTGTTCGACAACGACGAGCTACTCGACTACCGGGCGCGCCGACCGATCATGGTCTTCGAGGAGACCCGCATCACCGAGTACCGCCGGCCGCAGCTGACGCTGCGACTCGCCGAGGACGACCTCGGGGCCCCCTTCCTTCTGCTCACCGGTTACGAGCCCGACTTCCGGTGGGAGCGGTTCGTGGATGCCCTGCTCGAGATCATCGACCGCTACGGGGTCGCCACGACCACGTGGGTGCACGCGATCCCCATGCCGGTTCCGCACACCCGGCCGATCGGCGTGACCGTCAGCGGAACGCGCGACGAGCTCATCGAGGCCTTCTCGGTCTGGCGCCCGCGCACGCAGGTGCCCGGCAACGTGCTGCATCTGCTCGAGCACCGCCTGACGACGGCCGGTCATCCCATCGCCGGTTTCGTGCTGCTCGTTCCGCACTATCTCGCCGACACGGAGTTCCCGTCGGCGGCGGTCACCGCGCTCGAGAGCATCACGGCGGCGACGGGCCTGCTCTTTCCCACCGACGAGCTGCGCGAGAAGGGGCGCGAGTTCCTCGCGACCATCGAGACCCAGGTCGAGGGGAACAGCGAGCTCGCGCGACTGGTCGGCACGCTCGAGGAGCGGCACGACACCTACATGGAGGACAACCCGCTGCCGTCGCCCCTCACCGGGGAGGACGGCGAGCTGCCGAGCGCCGACTCGATCGCCGCGGAGCTCGAGAAGTTCCTCGCCCACCGGCAGGTCGCGGAGGACGACGAGGCCTAGGTCTCGCACCGCACCCTGAGGCCGTCGGCGGCGCCTGGTCGGCGCGCCGTGCGCAGTGTGCGATAATCGAAGTTCACGACCCGGTCGGACACCGGTCTCGTGCTCCGCTCCCGCGGGGCCGATGACCCTGGTGACTTGACATGGGTCGTTGTACTGCCCGCAGAACGCGAGAAGAGGGGCCCATGGCTGCCCGAGCGACCACCACCAAGAGCGCTGCCGAGCCCGCGCCCGCGAAGGGAGCGGCCGCGGCGAAGGCCGAGCCCGCGCCCAAGAAGACGGCAGCCGCGACGACCGCTGCTGCGAAGACGACGGCCGCGAAGACCACTGCGGCGAAGGCGCCCGCTGCGAAGACGACCGCGGCGAAGACGACCGCGGCAAAGGCCCCCGCTGCGAAGACGACGGCGGAGAACGCCCCGGCGGCGAAGAGCACGGCGGCGAAGGCCCCGGCGACGAAGGCCGCCGCGAAGGCACCGGCCGCGAAGTCGACCGCGGCCTCGCGCGCGAAGGGTGCCGCTGCCGACCCCGAGGCAGTCGAGCCGGAGGGCGACCTCGACCTCGATGCCGTCGAGCCCGACGACGTCGAGGTCGTCATCGAGGACGAGCCGGAGGTGCCGGTCGTGGCGGACGACGCCGACGGCGACGCCGACGCGGACGAGACCGCCGACGACGCCGACGAGGACGAGCCGGCCGACACCGGCTCGGCGGGCGACCTGCCGACCGGCGCGATCGTCATCTCGAACGCGGACGACGACGAGCTGCCGGTCTACTCGACCACCATCACGGGGGCGACCGCTGACCCCGTCAAGGACTACCTGAAGCAGATCGGCAAGGTTCCGCTGCTGAACGCGGCGGAGGAGGTCGAGCTGGCGATGCGCATCGAGGCCGGCCTCTTCGCCGAGGAGAAGCTGTCGTCGATGACCGAGAAGGAGAAGCGCTCGGCGCTCGGGCGCGACCTCGCGTGGGTCGCTCGCGATGGGCAGCGCGCGAAGAACCACCTCCTCGGCGCCAACCTCCGCCTCGTCGTCTCCCTCGCCAAGCGCTACACCGGTCGCGGGATGCAGTTCCTCGATCTCATCCAGGAGGGCAACCTCGGCCTGATCCGCGCGGTCGAGAAGTTCGACTACACCAAGGGCTTCAAGTTCTCGACCTATGCCACGTGGTGGATCCGGCAGGCCATCACCCGAGCGATGGCCGATCAGGCGCGCACCATCCGCATCCCGGTGCACATGGTCGAGGTCATCAACAAGCTCGCCCGCGTGCAGCGGCAGATGCTGCAGGACCTCGGGCGCGAGCCCACCCCGGAGGAGCTGAGCCGCGAGCTCGACATGACGCCGGAGAAGGTCATCGAGGTGCAGAAGTACGGCCGCGAGCCGATCTCGCTGCACACGCCCCTCGGCGAGGACGGCGACAGCGAGTTCGGTGACCTCATCGAGGACACCGAGGCGGTCGTGCCCGCCGACGCGGTGGGCTTCACGATGCTGCAGAAGCAGCTCGAGAGCCTGCTCGACTCCCTCTCCGAGCGCGAGGCCGGCGTGATCCGCATGCGCTTCGGCCTCGGCGACGGCATGCCGAAGACGCTCGACCAGATCGGCGACACCTTCGGCGTGACGCGCGAGCGCATCCGCCAGATCGAGTCGAAGACGATGGCCAAGCTGCGGCACCCGTCGCGGTCGCAGGCCCTCCGCGACTACCTCGAGTAGGAGCGACCTGATGCGCATCCGGCTGGCGGTGCTCGTCGGGCGGGCCGTGCGCGTGATCGCGCGGCTCCGCGGGGGAGGGTCGGCCATCCCCGGCAACATCGCGCTGCGGATCGCTCCGCGCTTCCTCGAGCACGCGCTCGGCTCCCTGCCGCTGGGCGTCGTGTTCGTGACCGGCTCGAACGGCAAGTCGACGACCACGCACATGCTCGTCGCCGCTCTCCGCGCCCACGGCATGCGCGTCTTCACGAACCCGAGCGGGGCCAACCTGCCGCAGGGCATCGCCTCCGCGCTGCTCGCGACCGTGCCGCTCGACGGCCGGGTGCGCGACGACATCGCGGTGCTCGAGGTCGACGAGGCGTACGGCGTGGGGCTCTCCCGACGCCTGACCCCCAGCGACGTGCTGCTGCTCAACCTCCAGATCGATCAGCTCAATCGCTTCCACGAGCCCGATCGCGTGTACGGCATGCTCGCCACGATGCGCGACGCCGCGACCCGGCGGGTCATCGTGAACGGGGCCGACCCGAACACCGCCGAGCTCGGGCGCGGAGCGCGGCCCGACCAGGAGGTGGTCGTCGTCGGCGTGAGCGAGGCGGCGCTGGCGGCGAGCCCGCGCGGCGTCGCGGCCGCGCCGCGGGCCACCGCGGCGCCGGGGGCCGCGCTTCCCGCGGCGGTGGTGGAGGTGCTCTCCGTCGATGGCGCGCGGGCCGAGCTTGCGGTGGACGGTGAGCGGGCATCCCTCGCCCTGCCCGCCCGCGGTCTGCACTACGCCGTCGACGCGGCGGCCGCGATCGCGACCGCGCGCAGCCTGCTGGGCGACCGCTTCGACACGGCGACGGCGACCGGAGCGATCTCCGACCTCGCCCCGGTCTACGGGCGCGGCGAGGTCATCGACGCGCGCGGGCAGCAGGTGGAGCTCGTGATGATGAAGAACCCGCCGAGCCTCCAGCTCAACCTCGACGCCCTCGGGCGGGTGCCGCAGCGGGTGATGGTGGCCGTCGATGAGGGCACGCCCGACCCCTCCTGGATCTACGACACCGACCTCTCGACGCTCGATCACGTCGACGTCGTCACCGGCACGAAAGCCTGGCAGTGGGCGACGCGCCTGGCCTACGAGGGCATCCCCGTGGGCGCGGTGATCGAGGACTTCGACGAGGCCGTGGACGCCTTCCTGGCCCTGCCCGCGCCGGAGGACGGGCCGAAGGTCGCCGTGATCAACTACGAGCTCATGATGGCGCTGCGGCTGCGCATGGGCTACCTCGACCTGGAGGGCGGCGCATGACCACCGTGCGCATCCTGCACCTCTTCGCGCGCGAGCTCGGCATCAACGGCGATCGCGGCAATGTGCTCGCTCTCGACCGGCGACTCACCTGGCGCGGCCTGCGGGCGCAGGTCGACGAGGTCGGCGTCGGCGACCGCGCGCCCGCCGAGCCGCACCTCGTGCACATCGGCAGCGGCCCGCGATCGGCGCTCGAGGCGGTGCTCGCGAGCGGCGAGCACGGGAGCGCACTGCGCGACTGGGCGGCGGCGGGCGTGCCGATCATCGGCGTCGGCGCGGGCTTCCACCTTCTCAGCGAGCGGATCGTCTCCGCAGACGGCGCGGATCGCCCCGGCGTCGGGGTGCTGCCGATCGTGATCCGGGATGCCCCGGGCCGCGTTGTCGGCGAGGTGCTCGGCGCGGCGACCCCGGCGGGCCGGCTGGCCGGCTTCGTGAATCACGGCGTGGAGGTCGACCGGCGCTCGCTCGCCCCGTTCGCCGTGCTCGAGCGGGGGCGCGGCGACGGCCCGCGCGAGGAGGAGCCGGCACTCGACGGCGCACGCTCGGGGTCGGTGATCGGCACGCACCTCGGCGGACCGGTGCTGCCGATGAACCCGACCGTCGCCGACGAGCTGCTGGGGGCGGCCCTCGCCCGGCTGGGTGCCGCGCTGCCCGAGGCCGACGATCGCACACTGCTCGCCGATGAGCGTGCGCGGCAGGCCCGCGCCGCTATCGCCGGGCGCCTCGGGCGCGCCGGGCTCGCGGTCTAGACGACCTCGCGGCGCGCCCGCGCGCCGGCGCCCGTGATGATCTCGTCGCCGATCGTGCTCGCCCACCCTGCCCACTCCGCCGCGGTCGGCGCGCCGGTGGTCGGATCGCCGAAGACGATCACGGGCGATCCCTCATCGACGGGGTCGGCGATGGCCACTAGCGTGCGGTCGACCTCGACGCGGTCGACCGCGCAGCGCCTGCCGTCGATCAGCACCGAAGCCCCGTGCGCCGCGAGCGGCACGCCGTCGGCGTAGCCGGCGGCGATCCAGCACTGCCCGTCGGGCGCGGCATCGGGTGCGACCGTCGTGCGGAGGGTCATCACGGCCTCGAGCCCCATGTCCGCCGCCGTGAGGTCGTCGAAGGGCGACACGCCGTACGCCGCGATGCCGAAGCGCACGACGTCGTATCGGGCGCGCGGTTCGCGCCAGCCGGCGGAGCTCGCCGCCAGGTGCCGCAGGGGCGGCACCACGCCGAGCGCAGCGGCCTGCGCCAGTGCCGTCTCGAAGACGCCGATCGCGGCCAGGTCGTCCTCGACGGAGGCATCCGCGAGGTGCGACCAGATGCCCTCGATCACGACCCGACTGGCGGCGGCGGCAGACGCCGCGGCGGTGACGAGCGCGGGCCAGTCCTCCGGCAGGGCGCCGTTGCGGCGCAACCCGGTGTCGATCTTGAGGTGCACGCGCGCGGGTCGTCCGAGCTGGGCGGCCGCAGCGGTGATCGCCTGCAGCTCGCGTCCGCTCGAGACGCCGAGGTCGATGTCCGCCTCGATCGCCGACGCGAAGTCGCTGTCGGCTCCGTGCAGCCACGCGAACAGCCGGTTCGGGATGCCCGCCGAGCGCAGCGCGAGAGCGGCCGAGATCTCGAGCACCGCCAGGGAGCTCGCACCGGCCGCGAGGGCGACGGGAGCGAGGTCGAGCATGCCATGGCCGTAGGCGTCGGCCTTGACCGCGAGCATCACCTCGCTCGGTGCGGCCCGCGCGACGAGACGCTCGACGTTGCGGGCGAAGGCAGCGGTGTCGACGCGGGCGACGGCGGTCATCCGAGCCCCCATCGGCGCTGGATGCGACGACCGAGCCCCGCGGTGAGGGCTTCGGGCGCGCGGTCCGTAGCGGCGGCCCACGCAGAGAGCGTCGCGGCGTCGTCCCAGAGCACGGCGTCGTCGCCCGCCTGGGCGCCCGTGGCGTGCTCGCCGAGGTCGACCACGAGCTGATCCATCGCGACGCGGCCCGCCACGACGCCGGTCGCCGCGCCGACGCGCACGGGAGCCCTGCTCGAGGCCAGGCGGGGAACCCCGTCGGCGTAGCCGAGCCCGACGAGCGCGATGGTGGCCTCGCCGCGGGTGCGGTAGGTGTAGCCGTAGGAGACCGCCGTGCCCGCCGGAACCCGCTTGACGGCGATGACCTCCCCGGTGAGGCGCAGCACCGGCGTCGACCCGGGCAGAAGCCCGTAGGGCTCGACGAGCCGCTGCGGCGTCACGTGCCGGGCGTCCGCCGCCGTGCGGAGGAAACGGCGGATGCCGCGCTCGCGCGCGCGCCGCTCGACCTCGACAGCACCGTGCCCGTAGGCATCAGCGCGCAGATCGACGAGTGCGTCTTCGCCGTCACGGGCGACCAGCGCGTCGAGCGCCGCGTCGAACGCGGTGGGCGACAGCCAGGCTGTCCGCCGCACGCCCGAGGGGCCCGTGCCCGCGTCGCGGGGTCGCGGGTCAGGCGCCGCGGTCATCGAGCAGGCGGCTCGTCTCGTCGTGCCAGACCAGCGCGGTGCCCGCGAGCTTCTCCTTGAAGCGCGCTGCGTGGTGCGCGCAGAACAGCAGCTCGCCCGTCGCGAGGGTCGCGCGCACGTAGGCCTGCGCGCCGCAGCTGTCGCACCGGTCGACGGCGGTGAGGGCCGCCGTCGCGACGCCCGGAGTCTCGGTGGTGATCTGCGTCATGGGGTGCCCCTCGCTCTCCGTCGGCGTCGCGTGAAAACTTCGTGCCCTCATTGCACCACACCGGTGCGACGGTGCCGTGTCAATCCGCTCCGATTTCGCTGAACGCGTAGGCGCTCGCTCGGCTGGCCGGCAGGGGCCGCGCGGCCGGAGTGGCGGTGGGGAGCCGCGCGGCGCACCGGCCTACGATGGCAGTCGTGCCCAGCTCCGACTACTCCGCTCGCCATCTCTCCGTTCTCGAGGGCCTCGAGGCGGTGCGCAAGCGCCCGGGCATGTACATCGGCTCGACCGATTCGCGCGGGCTCATGCACTGCCTGTGGGAGATCATCGACAACGCCGTCGACGAGGCTCTGGGCGGGTTCGGCACCGAGATCGACCTGCTGCTGCATCGGGACGGGAGCGTCGAGGTGCGCGACCGTGCGCGCGGCATCCCGGTCGATGTGGAACCGAAGACGGGACTCACGGGCGTCGAGGTCGTGTTCACGAAGCTGCACGCGGGCGGCAAGTTCGGCGGGGGCTCGTACGCGGCCTCGGGCGGTCTGCACGGGGTCGGCGCCTCGGTCGTCAACGCGCTGAGCGAGCGGCTCGACGTCGAGGTCGATCGCGACGGCAAGACCTGGGCGATGTCGTTCCACCGCGGCGAGCCGGGCGTGTTCGACGACGGCCCCGACGGGCCGCGGCCCGACAGCCCGTTCACGCCCTTCATCTCGGGCAGCGAGCTGCGCGTCACCGGGAAGGTCGCCAAGGGCGTCACCGGCACCCGGGTGCGCTACTGGGCCGACCCGCAGATCTTCACGAAGGGCGCGAGCTTTATCACCGAGGAGCTTCTCGGGCGCCTCCGGCAGACCGCGTTCCTCGTGCCGGGGATCACGCTCTCGGTGCGCGACGAGCGCGGTGCCGAGCCCGTCGTCGAGTCCTTCCGGTTCGACGGCGGCATCAGCGAGTTCGCCGACTATCTGGCTCCGGATGCGCCGCTCACCGACACCTGGCGCATCACGGGCACCGGCACGTTCAGCGAGACGGTTCCCGTGCTGCAGGAGAACGGGCACATGGTGCCGACGGAGGTCGAGCGCGAGTGCACCGTCGACCTCGCGCTGCGCTGGGGCACCGGCTACGACACGACCTTCCGCTCGTTCGTGAACATCATCGCCACGCCGAAGGGCGGCAGCCACCAGCTCGGTTTCGAGCAGGGCCTGCTGAAGTTCCTCCGGGCCGAGGTCGAGAAGAACGCGCGCCGCCTGAAGGCTGGCACCGACAAGCTCGAGAAGGACGACGTGCTCGCGGGTCTCACCGCCGTGCTCACGGTGCGCCTGCCCGAGCCGCAGTTCGAGGGGCAGACCAAGGAGGTGCTCGGCACCCCGGCCGTGCGCGCGATCGTGTCGTCGGTCGTCGCGCGGGGCCTGGGGGAGCGGTTCGCGTCCAGCAAGCGCGACGACAAGGCGCAGTCGGCCCTCGTGCTCGACAAGGTCGTCGCCGAGATGAAGAGCCGCATCTCGGCGCGCGCCCACAAAGAGACGCAGCGGCGCAAGAACGCGCTCGAGAGCTCGGCGCTGCCGGCGAAGCTCGTCGACTGCCGGTCGAACGATGTCGCCAGCAGCGAGCTGTTCATCGTCGAGGGCGACAGCGCGCTCGGCACGGCGAAGCTCGCGCGCGACAGCGAGTTCCAGGCCCTGCTGCCCATCCGCGGCAAGATCCTCAACGTGCAAAAGGCCTCGGTGAGCGACATGCTCAGCAACGCCGAGTGCGCCTCGATCATCCAGGTGATCGGCGCCGGGTCGGGACGCACCTTCGACCTCGAGCAGGCGCGCTACGGCAAGGTCATCATCATGAGCGACGCCGATGTCGACGGCGCGCACATCCGCACGCTGCTGCTGACGCTCTTCTTCCGCTACATGCGACCGATGATCGATGCCGGTCGGGTGTTCGCGGCCGTGCCGCCGCTGCACCGTGTGGTCGTGATGAACCCGGGCTCGAAGCCCAACGAGACGATCTACACCTACAGCGAGGCCGAGCTGCAGGGCGTGCTCGCGGCCCTGAAGAAGGCCGGCAAGCGGTACCAGGATCCGATCCAGCGCTACAAGGGGCTCGGCGAGATGGATGCCGACCAGCTCGCCGACACGACCATGAGCCGGGCGCACCGCACCCTCCGCCGCGTGCGGGTGAGCGATGCGGAGGCGGCCTCGCAGGTCTTCGAGCTGCTCATGGGCAACGATGTCGCGCCGCGCAAGGACTTCATCATCGCCGGTCAGGGTCTCGACCGCGACCGCATCGACATCTAGCGGGCGGGTCGCCTACGCGATCGGGGTGCCGATCGACCCGATGGGCGAGTCGAGCTGCGAGCCCGAGGCGTCGCGTCGGGCGCCGCCCTCCGGCAGGGCTCGGCTCGAGCCGTCGGCTCCGACCGCGAGCGGTCGCGCACCGACCCAGGCAAGCTGCAGCACGTCCTCCCCCTTGAGGAACGCATGGCAACGCACGCCGCCCGTGGCGCGCCCCTTGGCCGGGAACTGGTCGAAGGGCGAGACCTTGCCTCGACCGGGGTCGGCGCCCGCGATCGTCTGCGTCGAGCCGGAGACCGTCACGACCTGCGCGTCGGCGCCGCTCGGGACGACGCCGAAGTGCACGACGACCGCTCCGGCCGCGAGCTTGATGCCCGCCATTCCGGCGGCCGCCGCGCCCTGGGGGCGCACCTGGTCTGCGGAGAAGTGCAGCAGCTGGGCATCCGAGGTCACGAAGACCACCTCGTCGCCGTCGGCGGCGCGACCGGCCCCGACGACCTCATCGCCCGGCTTGAGGGCGATCGCCTCGCCGTCGGGGCGGTTCGGCCAGCCGTCGACGGCCACCCGCTTCACGACCCCGGTGCGCGTGCCGAGCGCGAGCGGAGCACCGGCCGCGGGATCGAAGACCGTCAGGATGCGCTCCTTCGCGTCGGTCAGCCCGATGTAGTCGCGCAGGCGCACCCCCGCCGCGAGCTGCACCGACGTCGCCGGAACGCTCGGAAGGTCGACCGGCGTGAACCGAACGAACCGGCCTTTGGAGGTGATGGCGACGAGATCGCCGCGCGTCGTGGAGTCGACCCCGACGAGGATCGCGTCGTGCTTGCTGCGCCGGCTCGGCGTCGTCAGCACCGCCCCGTCGGGCAGCTCGACCCGCACGGCGCGCCCGGTCGTCGACACGAGCACGCGGCAGGGGGCGTCGGCGATCTCGAGCGAGACGGGGGCGCCGCGGCCGCGCGCGGGAGTGGTCGCCGCGCCGGCCTCGGTCAGCAGCGTGCGGCGCGGCGTGCCGAAGCGCTCGGCCGTCGCGTCGAGCTCGTCGCCGACGACGGCCCGCACGCGCGCCGGGTCGGCGAGCAGGTGCTCGAGCTCGGCGATCTCCGTCTGCAGCTGGTCGCGCTCGGCCTCGAGCTCGATGCGGCTGAACTTGGTCAGGCGCCGCAGCCGCAGCTCGAGGATGTACTCCGCCTGCACGGTGCTGAGGTCGAAGACGTCGACGAGACGCGTGCGGGCCGCTTCGGCGTCGTCGGAGGTGCGGATCACCTGGATGACCTCGTCGATGTCGAGGATCGCCACCAGGAGGCCCTCGACCAGGTGCAGCCGCTCGCGGCGCCGCGCGAGACGGTACGCGCTGCGCCGGGTGACGACCGCGATGCGGTGGTCGAGGTAGACGCGCAGCAGCTCGCGCAGCCCCAGCGTCTCGGGCTTGCCGTCGACGAGGGCGACGGCATTGATCGAGAAGCCGTCCTCCAGAGGGGTGTAGCGGTAGAGCTGTTCGAGCACGGCCTCGGGGCTGAACCCGGTCTTGATGCCGATGACGAGCCGCAGCCCGTTGCGGCGGTCGGTCAGATCGGTGACGTCGCTGATGCCGGCGAGCTTCTTCGACTGCACGCCGTCCTTGATCTTCTCGATCACCTTCTCGGGGCCGACGAGGTACGGAAGCTCGGTCACGACGATGCCGGTCTTGCGGGCCGTGATCTGCTCGACCGAGACCTTCGCGCGGGTGCGGAACGAGCCGCGCCCGGTGGCGTACGCCTCGCGGATGCCGTCGAGCCCGATGATGGTGCCGCCGGTCGGCAGGTCGGGGCCGGGAACATAGGCCATGAGGTCGTCGACCGTGGCGTCGGGATTCTCGAGGAGATGGCGGGCGGCCGCCGCGACCTCGATGAGGTTGTGGGGCGCCATGTTGGTGGCCATGCCCACCGCGATGCCGCTGGTGCCGTTGACGAGCAGGTTCGGGAAGGCGGCCGGCAGCACCGACGGCTGCGTCAGCTGGTTGTCGTAGTTGGGCACGAAGTCGACGACGTCCTCGTCGAGATCGTCGACCATCGCCATCGCCTCCGGGCGCAGCCGCGCCTCGGTGTAGCGCGACGCGGCCGGGCCGTCATCGAGCGAGCCGAAGTTGCCGTGCCCGTCGATGAGCGGCACCCGCAGCGTGAAGTCCTGCGACAGTCGCACGAGGGCGTCGTAGATCGCGCTGTCGCCGTGCGGGTGCAGCTTGCCCATCACCTCGCCGACGACGCGCGCCGACTTGACGTGCCCACGATCGGGCCGCAGGCCCATCTCGCTCATCATGTAGAGGATGCGCCGCTGCACGGGCTTCAACCCGTCGCGGGCATCCGGCAGCGCCCGCGAGTAGATGACCGAGTAGGCGTACTCCAGGAAGGAGCCCTGCATCTCATCGGCGAGATCGACGTCGTCGATGCGTTCGCCGTCGGGCGTGGCGGAGGGCTCGGAGCCCCGGGAGCGGGAGGCAGGAGGGGGAGTCATAAGATGGCCCCCATGCTACCGGCGGCCCGCGGCGAGACCCCGTCACTCGCCGACGTGTTGACCGGAGCCCTCGCCGCGATCCAGGCCGCTCCGCACCGGCTCGAGCTGCCGCGGGTCGCCCGCTCGGCGGTCGTGCTCGCCGACGGGCTGGGGGCTGCCCCCCTTCGTGCGCGGTCGGGGCATGCGCGCCGCATCCTCGCCGCCGCGCCCTCCCGGCGCGACGTGATCGATGCGGGCTTCCCGACGACGACCGCGGCCGCGCTCGCGACGCTCACCACGGGCCTGTCGGCGGGGGAGCACGGCCTGGTCTCGTACAGCGCTCTCGATCGCGACAACGATCGCGTCGTCAATCAGCTGCGGGGGTGGGATGCCCTCGCCGACCCGCGCTCGTGGCAGCCGCACCCCACGGTGTTCGAGCGCGCGGCCGCCGCCGGCATCGAGCCGGTCGTGATCGGCGCGGAGCGCTACCGGGAGACGGGATTCACCGACGCGGTGCTGCGCGGCGCCCGGTTCGAGGCTCATCGCTCGATCGCCGATCGCCTGGCCGCGGCGGCCGAGCTGCTGCGGCTGCCCGGGGAGAGGCTGGTCTACGTCTATGTGCCCGAGCTCGATCAGGCCGGCCACGCCGAGGGGTGCGGCTCGGACACGTGGACGCATCGCCTCGAGGAGCTCGACTCGGCGCTCGCGGTGCTCGATCGCGGCATCGGTCCCGACGCGGGCGTTCTGCTCACGGCCGATCACGGCATGCTCGACATCCCCGCGCACCGCCGGCGCGTGATCGACGGCGACGATGCGCTCTGGATCGGCGTGCGGCACGTCGCGGGGGAGCCGCGCTGCCTGCATCTGGGTGTCGACGACCCTGAGCACCGCGACGCGGTGGTCGAGCGCTGGCGTGCGGCGGAGGGCGACCGCGCCTGGGTCGTCACCCGCGATGAGGCGATCGCGGCGGGGTGGTTCGGCTCCGTCGCTCCCGCGGTCCGCGCTCGCCTGGGCGATGTGATCGTGGCGGCCCGCGCGGCCGTCGCCTACTACGACGCGCGCACCGCCACGCCCTCCGCGCTCGCGATGGTCGGGCAGCACGGCTCGTTCAGCGATGACGAGCGGCGGGTGCCTCTGGCGCGCTGGGGGGCCTTCGCCCGCTGACGGTGCCGATGATCGTCACGGTCTCGGTCACGGTCACGGTCACGGTGACGTTGTCTGCGACGCTGCGGAGGTGTCCGGTCAGGCGGGGTCGTCGTCGGGACGCGCCCCGAACACGATCTCGTCCCAGCTCGGCATCGCCGCACGGCCGCGTCGCGCGCTGCTGGTCTTCGGCGCGGGCGCCGGGGGAGCAGCGGCATCCTGCCCCGTCAGGGCTGCGTCATCGACGATGCTGTCGGGCGTCGCGCCGACGACCTCGATCGTGTCGGCCGTGGCGCCCTCGTCGTCCGTGCGGGCGCCGTCGATCGGCACGGGCTCGTAGGCCACCGTCTCGAGAGGTGCGTCGTCGGACGGCGCGGAGTCGAGCGGCACCTCCACGATCCGGATCGAGCCCGTCGACGGATGCGCGGCGCGCGCCGACTCCCAGTCGTCGGTCGCGGCCGACTCCCGCTCGCCGCGACGACGACGGAGCGCCTCGAGGAGGTCGGCCGTCTGCCCGGAGGGGGCGGCGGCCGGCTGGGTCGCCGCGGCATCCGGGCCGTCGGAACCGCTCAGCGGCGAGAAGGCGCCGCTGTCGAACCGCGACCCGCCCTCGCTGTCGAGCGGCACCGCGCGCAGGCGCGGCAGCACGGGCGTCGCCGCATCGCCCTGCTGGGAGAGGGAGTGGGCCTCGTGGTCGACAGGGGCCAGGGCGGACTTCTTCGGGTCGAAGGTCCACGTGGCGGTGCGCGCGGTCTCGCCGTCGAGGAACGACACCGACACGAGCCAGTGGGTGTCGGCCTTGCGGCTCTCCCAGCGCACGTCGCGGGCGCCGAGCGCGCTGAGCCGACGATCGATCACCGATCCGAACGTGCCGGTCGTGCCCGCCTCGAGCTCGGCGGCCACCGCGACGGGAACGGTGCGGGCGGCCGTTACGACGTACTCGCGCTCGGCGAGCACGGGCCCCTCGAAGCGCTGGATGTACTCGAGCGGCTCGCCCGTCTGCGCCGCGACCTGCTGCGCCGTCAGACCCTGCCGGATGAGCGCCTGGATCTCGCGCGGCGGCACGCGGTGCGCGGCCGGAGCGGCGGGCCGGTTCTGCCGGAGGGCGGTGTGGAGAGCCTCGGTGATGGGCACCCGGAACCGGGCGCCGTCGGCGGAGACGACGATGAGGGCACCGTTCTCGGCGCCGATGACTGTGAGCTCGTCCACGGTCGCACCCCCTCCTCGACGGGATCGTGGGAGCCAGCATCCCATGCATCGCCGGGCGGATCCGGGAATACGGCGGGCGCGCCGGAAGTTGAGCGTCGGCACAGGGGCCGGGCCCGGCGCGCGCGTTTGCGTTTCGGGAGGGGTTCCTGCAAACTATGGCCGCCGAACGCGGCCCCCGAGCGCATACGAGAAGTGGACTGGCATGGCAACGGACTACGACGCCCCCCGCAAGACCGACGAGGACACCGACTCGATCCAGGCCCTGCAGGAGCGCGTTCCCGACAAGCTCTCGGGTGTCGTCGATGTCGATGACGCCGACAACCCCGGCTTCGAGCTCGCTGGCCAGGACCTCGCGGACATCGACCTCGACGTGGTCGTCCTCCCGCCGCAGGCCGACGAGTTCACCTGCATCAGCTGCTTCCTCGTGAAGCACCGGTCGCAGCTCGACCACGAGGAGAAGCTCGGCTCGGTCTGCCGGGAGTGCGCCGCCTAGCGCGCCGCCGCGATCGCTGCGGCGAGCTGCTCGGGCCGTCGGGTCGACAGCAGCCAGTACGGTGTCGGGTCGTCCGGGTCGTCGAGCGCGACCCGCAGCACCGGGTCGATATCGGGGCGCAGCACGAGGTGCGCGCGCGCATCCAGCTCGACGCCGCGCGCCCGACGCGCATCGTCGCCGCGAGCGGACTCCGTGCCGGCGATGAGGGCGACCGGGATGCGGGCCGAGCCCGCGCGGAGCATCCCGTCGCCCACCGTGATGAGCGGCGCCGAGGCGATCGCGGCGCCGATGACGCCCGCGGTCAGCACGATGCCGACCACCGCGCCCGCGACGATGCTGACCGGCGCGAAGGTCAGCAGGCTGGCGGGAATGGCCAGTGCGGCGACGAGGGCGATCCAGGGTGCGGGCCACAGGCGCTCGCGGTACGACTCCATGCCTCCATTCGACCATGCATTAGCCTCGACCCGTGCTGCGAACGATCGAGGTGCTGCTGAGCGGGGCCGACGCTCCGGTGTACGCGCATCCGGGTGATGCGGGCGCCGATCTGCGCGCCGCGGAGGCGGTCGACCTGGCGCCCGGGCAGCGCGCGACCGTCGGCACCGGCGTCGCGATCGCGCTGCCCGACGGCTACGCCGCGTTCGTGATGCCCCGCAGCGGACTCGCCGCCCGCAACGGCATCACCGTCGTCAACGCCCCCGGCACGGTCGATGCGGGCTACCGCGGCGAGATCCGTGTCACGCTGCTCAACACGGATGCCACCGAGTCGTTCTCGATCCGTCCGGGTGATCGCATCGCCCAGCTGGTCATCCAGCCCGTCGTCCGCGCGCAGTTCATCGCGGTCGAGAGCCTCCCGGGCTCCCACCGCGGTGCGCAGGGGTTCGGGTCGACGGGCTACCGTGAAGAGCCCACCGAAGGAGGAGCCCCGTGACCGATCCGATGTCCGGCGCCGCGCCGGCGTTCGACGACGCGAAGTCCGCGCCGGCCGACCGCGCCGAGAACGGCCCGCTCGACGAGAGCGAGGCCAACGCGGTGCGCCCCTACGTCGACCTGGGCGGCGTGAAGCTCGTGCCTCGCGAGGGCATGCAACTGCGGCTCGAGATCGAGGAGGGCACCAAGCGCGTCGTCGCCGTGAGCCTCGACCTCGGCGGTTCGACCCTGCAGGTGCAGCCGTTCGCCGCTCCGCGGTCGGCGGGGCTCTGGAACGAGATCCGGGCCCAGATCGTCGAGCAGGTGCGGTCGCAGGGCGGTGAGACGCAGGAGCGCCAGGGCGCGTTCGGTCCTGAGCTCGTCGCCCGCATCCCGGTGACCGGCGGTGCGGCCGGCGCGACGAGGATGGCGCGCTTCATCGGCGTCGATGGCCCGCGCTGGTTCCTCCGGGGTGTCGTCGCGGGCGAGGGTGCCGTCGATCCCGCGGCGGCCGCCGCGATCGATGACGTCTTCCGCAGCATCGTCGTCGTCCGCGGGTCGACGCCCATGCCGCCGCGCGACCTGATCCCGCTGCAGGTTCCGGCCGGCGCGCAGACCGCCGCGGGAGCGAGCGGCGCATGACCGACTCTTCGGCCGCCCGCTCGGCGGCGGGCGACAACCCTCCGGCTCCGGATGCGGGGGCCGAGCTGCGCGAGGCCCTCACGGCCGCCGCACGCCGCTCCGGGTTCGGCCGCGTCGCGCCCGGCGAGCGACCCACCGCGCACGCCCTGTGGGCCGCGGTCGGGGGTGTGCGCGGGCTCATCGAGTCGCTGCTTCCCGGATTCCTCTTCCTCGTCGTCTTCACGATCACGGCGGAGGTGGCGCCGTCGGTGCTCATCCCGCTCGGGGTGGCCGTGGTCTTCGTGCTCGTGCGGGCCCTCACGCGGTCGCCCGTCATGCCGGCCGTCATCGGTCTTGTCGGCATCGCGCTCTCGGCGGGGCTCGCCCTGTGGTCGGGGCGCGCGGAGGAGAACTTCCTGCTCGGTTTCGTGATCAATGGCGTGTGGCTGGTCGCCCTGGTCGTCAGCCTCGCGGTGCGCCGCCCGCTGATCGGCGTCATCACGGCGCTGCTCACCGGCGATCAGGCGTGGCGGAGCGACGCGGCGAAGCGCACGGTGCTGACCGTGACGACGTGGCTGTGGGTGGGTCTGTTCTCTCTGCGCCTCGGCGTGCAGGTTCCGCTGTACCTCGCCGAGCAGGCCGCCGCGCTCGCGGCGACCAAGCTGCTCATGGGCCTGCCGCTCTACGCGGCGGTGCTCTGGGTCACCTGGCTCATGGTGCGTGCTGTCTATGCACGGCGCGCCGACTGAGTGATAGCATCCATTTATCTCGATATCAAGATAGTTTCGGCCCCGCGTCCTAAGGAGTCACCGTGTCCGCCGTCAACAGCTTCCAGTCGATCGACACCCTGTCGGTGGCCGGCACCGACTACCAGGTGTTCCGCGTCGACCGCGTTCCCGGGTACGAGACGCTGCCCTTCAGCCTGAAGGTGCTGCTCGAGAACCTGCTGCGCACCGAGGACGGCGCGAACGTCACGGAGGCGCAGATCCGCGCGCTCGGCTCGTGGGACCCGTCGGCCGAGCCCGACACCGAGATCCAGTTCACGCCCGCCCGCGTCGTCATGCAGGACTTCACCGGTGTTCCCTGCATCGTCGACCTCGCGACCATGCGCGAGGCCGTCGCCGAGCTCGGCGGCGACCCCAACAAGGTGAACCCGCTGGCGCCGGCCGAGCTCGTCATCGACCACTCGGTCATCGCCGACCTCTTCGGCACCGCCGACGCCCTCGAGCGCAACGTCGAGATCGAGTACGAGCGCAACGGCGAGCGCTACCAGTTCCTGCGCTGGGGCCAGACGGCGTTCGACGACTTCAAGGTGGTGCCCCCCGGCACCGGCATCGTGCACCAGGTCAACATCGAGCACCTGGCGAAGGTCACCTACACCCGCGAGGTCGGCGGCGTGCTGCGCGCCTACCCCGACACCTGCGTGGGCACCGACTCGCACACGACCATGGTCAACGGCCTCGGCGTGCTGGGCTGGGGCGTCGGCGGCATCGAGGCCGAGGCCGCGATGCTCGGCCAGCCGGTGTCGATGCTCATCCCGAAGGTCGTCGGCTTCAAGCTCACGGGCGCGATCCCCACCGGCGTCACGGCGACCGACGTGGTGCTCACGATCACCGACATGCTGCGCAAGCACGGCGTGGTCGGCAAGTTCGTCGAGTTCTACGGTGCGGGCGTCTCGGCCGTTCCGCTCGCCAACCGCGCGACCATCGGCAACATGAGCCCGGAGTTCGGCTCGACCGCCGCGATGTTCCCCATCGACGACGTCACGCTCGACTACCTGCGCCTGACCGGTCGCAGCGAGGAGCAGGTCGCGCTCGTCGAGGCCTACAGCAAGCTGCAGTCGCTGTGGCACGACCCGAGCGTCGAGCCCCGCTTCAGCGAGTATCTCGAGCTCGACCTCTCGACCGTCGTGCCCTCGATCGCCGGTCCGAAGCGTCCGCAGGACCGCATCGAGCTCTCCGCGGCCAAGAAGGCCTTCGAGGAGGTTCTGCCCTCCTACGCTCCCGAGGCCTCGACGCCCATCGACGTCACGGTCGGCGGCGAGAGCTTCACGCTCGACAACGGCCACGTGACGATCGCAGCGATCACGTCGTGCACCAACACGTCCAACCCCTCGGTCATGCTCGCCGCGGGCCTGCTCGCCCGCAACGCCGCGCAGAAGGGCCTGAAGGCGAAGCCGTGGGTCAAGACCACCCTCGCGCCCGGCTCGAAGGTCGTCACCGACTACTACGAGAAGGCGGGCCTGACCGACGACCTCGAGGCCCTGGGCTTCTACACCGTCGGCTACGGCTGCACGACCTGCATCGGCAACTCCGGACCCCTCGCCGAGGAGATCTCGTCGGCCATCGCCGAGAAAGACCTCGCCGTCACCGCAGTGCTCTCGGGCAACCGCAACTTCGAGGGCCGCATCAACCCCGATGTGAAGATGAACTACCTGGCCAGCCCGCCGCTCGTCATCGCGTACGCGCTCGCCGGCACCATGGACTTCGACTTCGAGAGCGAGCCGCTGGGCACGGGCTCGGACGGCGCGCCGGTGTACCTGCGCGACATCTGGCCCGACGCCGCCGAGGTGCAGGCCACGATCGACTCCTCGATCGACACGGCGATGTTTGACCACCAGTACTCCTCGGTCTTCGAGGGCGACGAGCGCTGGCGCTCGCTGCCGACGCCCGATGGCGCGACCTTCGATTGGGATGCCCAGTCGACCTACGTGCGCAAGCCCCCGTACTTCGACGGCATGACGCTCGAGACCTCGCCGGTGTCCGACATCCACGGCGCCCGGGTGCTCGCGAAGCTCGGCGACTCGGTCACGACTGACCACATCAGCCCCGCGGGGTCGATCAAGGCCGACTCGCCGGCCGGCCAGTACCTCATGGCGCACGGCGTCGACCGCAAGGACTTCAACTCCTACGGCTCGCGCCGCGGTAACCACGAGGTCATGATCCGCGGAACCTTCGCGAACATCCGCCTCAAGAACCAGGTGCTCGACGGCGTCGAGGGCGGCTTCACGCGCGACTTCACGCAGGCGGATGCTCCCCAGTCGTTCATCTACGACGCGAGCGTCAACTACCAGGCGGCCGGGGTTCCCCTCGTCATCCTCGCCGGCAAGGAGTACGGTTCCGGCTCGAGCCGTGACTGGGCCGCGAAGGGCACGAGCCTGCTCGGCGTGAAGGCGGTCATCGCCGAGAGCTTCGAGCGCATCCACCGCTCGAACCTCATCGGCATGGGGGTCATCCCGCTGCAGTTCCCGGCCGGCGAGTCGGCCGACTCGCTCGGGCTCGATGGCACCGAGTCGATCGCGATCAGCGGCATCGAGCAGCTCAACGAGGGCCTCACGCCGAAGACGGTGCGGGTGACGGCCACCCCGACCGCGCACAGCGCGGCGGGCCGCCCGGTCGTCGAGTTCGACGCCGTGGTGCGCATCGACACCCCCGGTGAGGCGGACTACTACCGCAACGGCGGCATCCTGCAGTACGTGCTGCGGAGCCTCGTCTAGCCATTCAGCGATCCGTCGGCGAACGCTCAGCAAACCGCGTTCGCCGACGGGCTCGTCCTCCGGGCGCCTCCCGTAGAGTGGGGGAATGGCACTGCTCGACTCGATCCGCACTCCGCGGGATCTCGACCGGCTGACGGAGGCGCAGCTCGAGGAGCTCGCCGATGAGATCCGCCGCTTCCTCGTCACCGAGGTCTCGAAGACCGGCGGCCATCTGGGCCCGAACCTGGGCGTCGTCGAGCTGACGATCGGCATCCACCGGGTCTTCGATTCGCCTCGCGACGCGATCGTGTGGGACACCGGTCACCAGTCCTATGTGCACAAGCTGCTGACCGGTCGGCACGACTTCTCCCGCCTCCGCCAGAAGGGCGGGCTCGCCGGGTACCCGCAGCGGTCGGAGAGCGAGCACGACATCGTCGAGAGCTCGCACGCCTCCAGCTCGCTCAGCTGGGCCGACGGCATCTCGCGGGCGTTCGAGATGACGGGGCAGGACGACCGCCACGTCGTCGCCGTCGTCGGCGACGGAGCCCTCACGGGAGGAATGACGTGGGAGGCCCTCAACAACATCAGCGATGACAACAGCCGCAACCTCGTCATCGTCGTGAACGACAACGGGCGCTCCTACGCCCCGACGATCGGCGGCATGGCGCGCTTCCTCTCCACGGTGCGCACCCGTCGCTCGTACTACCGCTTCCGTCGCGGCACCGAGAAGGCCTTCGGCGTGCTCGGCGCGCCGGGCCGCGCGATGTACCGGGGGATGCGCGGCGGTCTGCACGGCTTCCTCTCGCGCTTCACCAACAACGAGGCCCTGTACTCGAACCTCGACATCAAGTACATCGGCCCCGTCGATGGCCACGACCTGAAAGACGTGGAGCGCGCCCTGCGCCAGGCCAAGGAGTACAGCGCCCCGGTGATCGTGCACGCGATCACCCAGAAGGGCCGCGGATACGAGCCCGCGCTCGCGGACGTGGCCGACCAGTTCCACGCGGTGGGGCAGATCGACCCCGAGACCGGCGAGTCGATGGAGCAGGCGACCCGACCGTCGTGGACCTCCGTGTTCGCCGACGAGATCGTGTCGCTCGCCGACCGAGACCGGCGCATCGTCGGCATCACGGCCGCGATGCTGCGCCCGACAGGCCTCCACAAGCTCGCCGAGAAGCACCCCGACCGCATCATCGATGTCGGCATCGCCGAGCAGCACGCCGTCGCGTCGGCCGCCGGCCTCGCCTACGGCGGCATGCACCCGGTCGTGGCCGTCTACGCGACGTTCATCAACCGCGCCTTCGACCAGGTGCTCATGGACGTCGCACTGCACAAGGCGGGCGTCACCTTCGTGCTCGACCGCGCCGGGGTGACCGGGCCGGACGGCGCGAGCCACCACGGCATGTGGGACCTCTCGATCCTGCAGGTGGTGCCGAACATCCGACTGGCCGCCCCGCGCGACGCGACGCGTCTTCGCGAGGAGCTCGCCGAGGCCGTCGCCGTCGACGACGCCCCCACGGTCGTGCGGTTCTCGAAGGGCTCGGTGGGAACCGAGTTCGACGCGGTGCGTCGCACCGCGGATGGCGTCGACGTGCTGCGCGAGGCGCCGCACAAGGACGTGCTCATCGTGACGGTGGGCCCCATGGCCAAGATCGGGCTCGAGGTCGCCGAGCGGCTCGCCGACCAGGGGATCGGCGCCACGGTGGTCGACCCGCGCTGGGTCGTGCCGGTGCCGGGCAGCGTGATCGAGCTCGCCCGCGAGCACCGCATCCTCGTGTCGATCGAGGACGGCGTGCGGGTCGGCGGCATCGGCACGCGCATCCGTCAGGATCTGCGGGCCGCGGGCGTCGACACCGCGGTCGACGAGCTCGGCCTGCCCGACGAGTTCCTCGAGCACGCCTCCCGCGAGGAGATCCTCGAGCGGGTCGGCCTCACGTCGCAGGCGATCGCGCGCGACCTCGTCGCCCAGGTGCTCGGCACCAAGGTTCCCGTGGCGCGACCGCTGCCGGATGAGACCGCGGCCGTCGACCAGGACGAGCGCGCGCACTAGCCGTTCGAACGGCGGTGCACCCCCGACGGCGCGAGCCCCGGCCATCCGAGGATGACCGGGGCTCTTGCCGTGACGCGGGCCGACGGCGTCGGTGTCAGCGCACGCCGCGGATCGGCGGGTGGTGGAAGGTGTCGCCGAACACCCGCTCCGAGGCACCCTGACGATCGAGGAACGGCGTGACGCCGCCCATCTGGAACGGCCAGCCGGCCCCGAGGATCATGCAGAGGTCGATGTCCTCCGGTGCCTCGACGACGCCGTCGCCGAGCATGCGGTGGATCTCGTCCGCCAGGCCGTCCTCGAGGCGCTGCGTGAGCTCCTCGACCGTCCACGGCCGCGCGTCCGCCGGCCGGTGCTTCGCGACGATCGCGATCGCCTTCTTGTCGATGCCCTTGGGGTTGCCCTTCGCGTCCTTCTCCAGCAGCACGCCCGCCTCGGCCAGCTCGTGCAGGGCCTTCGACTCGAAGAACCGGTCGGGGAAGGCCGTGTGGTGGGTGTCGAGCACGTGCGCGCCGACCTTGAGGCCCACCAGGTCGAGCAGCACGAACGGGTCCATCGGAAGGCCGAAGTGGCGCTGGGCCTCGACGACCGTCTCGAAGGGCGTGCCCAGCTCGACCGCGTGCATGGCCTCGCCGAGCACCTTCGCCAGGATGCGGTTCACCACGAAGCCCGGGGTGTCCGCCGTGATGACGGCGTTCTTCTTGAGCGCAGCCGCCGTCGCCATCGCCGTCGCGAGGGTGGCGTCATCCGTCTTCGGCGCCTTGACGACCTCGATGAGCGGCATGACCGCGACCGGGTTGAAGAAGTGGAACCCGACAACCCGCTCGGGGTGGGCGAGCTTCGCGCCGATCTGCTCGACCGAGAGCGAGGAGGTGTTCGTGGCGAGCACCGCCTCGGCCGAGACGTGCTGCTCGATCTCCGCGAAGACCTGCTGCTTGATCGAGAGCTCCTCGAACACCGCCTCGATGACCCAGTCGCAGTCGGCGAAGTCGGCCTTGTCGGTCGTACCGGTGAGCAGGGCGTTGAGTCTGTTCGCCTCGTCGGCGTCGATGCGGCCCTTCTGCAGCAGGGTGTCGAGCTCGCCGCGGATGTACGCCAGGCCCTTGTCGACGCGCGCCTGATCCAGATCGGTGATGACCACGGGAACCTGGAGCCGGCGGAGGAAGAGCAGCGCGAACTGGCTGGCCATGAGGCCCGCCCCCAGCACGCCGACCTTGGTGACCTTCTTGGCGAGCTCCTTCTCCGGAGCACCTGCGGGCTTCTTCGCGCGCTTCTGCACCAGGTTGAACGCGTAGATGGATGCGCGGAACTGGTCGCCCGCGACCAGGTCGGCCAGGGCCTTGTCCTCGGCGGCGAAGCCCTCGGCCTTGGTGGAGCTCTTGGCCGCGGCGAGCAAATCGAGCGCGGCGTACGGCGACGCGGCGACCTTTCCGAGACGCTTCTCGAGCATCTTGCGGGCGATCCCGATCGCGGCATCCCACTTCACCGCGCGCTCGAGCTTGCCGGGCTCGTTCGGCCGCTTCACCTTCACCCGGCCCGTCAGCACGCCGTCGGCCCAGCGGATCGAGTCCTCCAGGAAGTTCACGGGCGGCAGGAGAACGTCGGCCATGCCGAGCTCGTAGGCCTCGGCGGGCTTGAGCATGCGGTTGTTCTTCAGCGGGTTCTCGACGACGACCTTGAGGGCGTTCTCGATGCCGATGAGGTTCGGCAGCAGCCAGGCGCCGCCCCAGCCGGGGATGATGCCGAGGAACACCTCGGGCAGGGCGAGAGCCGCAGCGCTCGAGTCGAGCGTGCGGTAGTCGCAGTTCAGCGCCACCTCGACGCCGCCGCCGAGGGCGAGGCCGTTGATGAAGCAGAACGACGGCACCCCGAGCTCGCCGAGCTTGCCGAGCGCGTAGTGCCCCAGCTGCGCCATCTGCAGGCCGGTCTCGTAGCTCGGGATGTCGCCGACCTTCGAGAGGTCGGCGCCCGCGGCGAGGATGAAGGGCTTGCCGGTGATCGCGAGTGCCCGGATCTCTCCGGCGGCCGCGCGCGCCCTCTGCGCGTCGAGCAGCTCGGCGAGCTCGGTGAGACCCGCGGGGCCCAGGGTGCTGGGCCGGGTGTGGTCGCGCCCGTTGTCGAGGGTGACGAGGGCGAGCATCCCGCCGCTCGGCAGCGGCACGTCGCGGACGAAGGAGTGGGTGATCACCTCGTCGCCGCTGATGGCGCGCAGCTCATCGAACTGCTCGGGCGAGTACTGTGCGGTCGCGTCGGCGGTCGCCACGATCAAGCCTTCTTTCCGATGTAGTGCGGGTTCTCCCAGATCACGCTGCCGCCCTGGCCCAGGCCGACGCACATCGCGGTGAGGCCGTAGCGCACGTCGGGCCGCTCCTCGAACTGGCGCGCCAGCTGGATCATGAGGCGCACGCCCGA
Source organism: Microbacteriaceae bacterium (assembly GCA_027490915.1). Lineage (GTDB taxonomy): Bacteria > Actinomycetota > Actinomycetes > Actinomycetales > Microbacteriaceae > Microcella. Next base: position 21,902 of record JAIXXG010000121.1, on the reverse strand, counting down.
GCTGGCGAGCGGGTGGCCGAGGGCGATCGCGCCGCCCCACGGGTTCACCCGCGGGTCGTCGTCGTCGATGCCGAAGTGGTCGAGCAGGCTCAGCACCTGCACGGCGAAGGCCTCGTTCAGCTCGAAGAGGCCGATGTCGTCGATCGTGAGACCGGCCTTCTTCAGCGCCTTCTCGGTGGAGGGGATCGGGCCGATGCCCATCACCTCGGGGGCGACGCCCGCGTAGGCGAAGCTCACGAGGCGCATCTTGGTCGACAGCCCGAGCTCCTTCGCGGCGTCGGCGCTCGCGAGCAGGCTCACGGTCGCGCCGTCGGTGAGGGGGGAGGCGTTACCGGCGGTCACCCGCCCGTGTGGGCGGAACGGCGTCTTGAGCCCGGCGAGGCCCTCCATCGTCGTCTCGGGGCGCAGCCCCTCGTCGCTGGTCGCGAGGCCCCAGCCCTGCTCGCTGCGGATCGAGACGGGCACGAGGTCGGGCTGGATCTTGCCCGCCGCGTAGGCCGCGGCCACCTTCTGCTGGCTGCGCATGCCGAACCGGTCAGCGCGCTCTTTGGTGAGCTGTGGGAAGCGGTCGTGCAGCCGCTCGGCGGTGAGGCCCATGTTGAGGGCATCCGCACTGACGAGCTTCTCGGCGAGGAAGCGCGGGTTCGGGTCGGCGCCGAAGCCCATCGGGTGGCGGCCCATGTGCTCGACGCCGCCGGCAATGGCGACGTCGTAGGCGCCGAACGCGATCGCGCCCGCGGTGGTCGTGACGGAGGTCATTGCTCCCGCGCACATGCGATCGATCGCGTAGCCGGGCACGCTCAGGGGCAGGCCCGCCAGGATGGCCGCGGTGCGGCCGAGGGTCAGCCCCTGATCGCCCTGCTGCGTCGTCGCCGCGATCGCGACGTCATCGACGCGGTCTTTCGGCAGCGAGGGGTTGCGCTCGAGCAGGCCGATCATGGCCTTGACGATGAGGTCGTCCGCGCGCGTGTTCCAGTACATGCCCTTCTCGCCGGCCCGACCGAACGGGGTTCGGACTCCATCCACGAATACGACGTCGGCTCGTTCAGCCACGATGCTGCCTCCCAGGGGGTTGTTGGTCTGCGCTCAGCCTAGGGAGCGGGGTCGACCGGCCGGGGGAGCCCTGCGTCTTCCTACGAACCGCCCTCGTCGCCCTCGTCGGGCTCTTGGCGCGCCTCCACAAACGCAGTGGCGATCGCCTGTGCGGTTGCGTCAATCTGCCAGGGCCGCGCCCCGAGCTCCGCCAGGGCACCGGCGACCGCCTCCGCGGTCGCCTCCGCCGGCGGTCGCCAGGAGATTCGGCGCACGTGCTCGGGGGTGAGCAGGTTCTCCACGGGCAGGGCGAGCGCGTCGGCGATGGTCTGCAGGCGCGGGCGCACGGCCCGGTAGCGGCGGTCGGCCTCCGGGTCGCGATCGGCCCACGACCGCGGGGGCGGGATGCTCTCCTCGCCGCTGCGGACCGGAGGGAGGTCCTCGCTCGCGAGGCCCTCCTCGATGGCCGCCCACCAGCGGTCGAGCTGGGAGCGGCTCGCACGGCCGGTGAACGCCTTGAGCGCCGCGAGGTCGCGCTTCGCCGCGAGCGGTGCCCGGGCTGCCGCGACGATGGAGGCGTCGGGCAGCAGGCGGCCCGGCGCGGTGTCGACCTCCTGGGCGTAGGCGTCGCGGGCGAACCAGAGCGAGCGGGCCACGGCGAGAGCGCGCTGACCCCGCACCGTCGACAGCCCGCTGAGGCGCCGCCACGGATCGATGCGCGCCACGGCCGCGGGCCGCTCGAGCACGGCGGCGAACTCCTGAGCGGCGAGCTCCGCCTTGCCTGCCGCCGTGAGCAGCTCGGCGATGCGGTCGCGCACATCCACCAGCAGCTCGACATCGAGGGCGGCGTAGGCGAGCCAGGCCTCGGGCAGCGGCCGCGTCGACCAGTCGGCAGCCGAGTGCTCTTTCGCGAGGTGCAGCCCGAGCGTCTCCTCGACGACCGCACTGAGGCCGACCCGCGGCAGCCCGGCCAGGCGGGCACCGAGCTCGGTATCGAACAGTCTCGCGGGCTCGAGACCCACTTCGCGCAGGCAGGGCAGGTCTTGGCTCGCCGCGTGCAGCACCCACTCCTCGTTTCCGATCGCTCCTTGCAGCGCCTGGAAGGACGAGATCGCGATCGGATCGAACAGGAACGTGCCGGCCCCGCGGCGGAACACCTGGATGAGGTAGGCGCGCTGCGAGTACCGGAAGCCGCTCGCGCGCTCGGCGTCGACGGCCACCGGGCCGACACCGTCGCCCAGGGTCGCGACCGCGGCCAAGAACTCGTCGTCGGAGTCGATCACGTGGGGCGGCACGGCCAGGCGAGCCGCGGGGAGTGCGGGTGCCGCATCCGGCTCCGGCGCGCGTTCCGGCTCCGGTGCGCTCTGCGGGTCCGGTTCAGCGGACGGTGGCGGAGCGCTCCGGGTGCGGGCGCGCGCGGGCGGGGGCACCCGGAACTCCTCCGGCACCGTGAACGGGTCGGAGATGGGAGGACGCTCAGCCACGCGACCCCCGTCGTCGCGGCAGAGCCGTGACCCCGTCGGCGGTCGGCGGGTAGCCCGCGACCATGCACAGCAGCTCGGCCCAGCCCTCCACATGCGCAGCCAGGTCGAGCTCGAGCGGGGTCCACGAGGCACGCAGCTCGATCTGCGCGCCGCTGCCCTGGGCTGCGAGCTCGCCGTACCCCGTCGAGAGCACCTTCGTCGCCGTGCCGCTCGCGGCCGTGTACTGGGCACCGCGGGTCGCGAGCGCGTCGACGAGCCACGACCACGCGACGTCGGAGACGAAGGGGTCGAGCCCGATCTCGGTCTCGAGCGGTGCCTGGGCGTAGCAGATCACCCGCACCGGACCGCCCCAGCCCTCCGGGGCCTCCGGGTCGAACAGCACGACCAGGCGCCCCGTTCCGAGATCGGAGTCGTCGGCGTGCTGGGCCGGATTCACATCCGCCGCGAGCGCGTGCGCGAAGGGGGCGAGGCCCGACGGGGCCGGGATCGTCGAGACCTCCAGCTCGGGGCGCAGAACGGCGCGCTCGATCGAGGCGACGATCCCGTCGAAGACGGACTGCGGGGACTGCCCGGCGGGTGATGCGGGAGGCACGTGTGCAGACTAGGTGCAGTTGCGCGTCTGCGCGCGCGAGACTCGCCGCGAGCCCGCCGCACCCCCCTAAGGTGAGGGTGTGAGGAGCAGTCGCGGTCTTGCGGGTCGAGTGGCCGTCGCCGTCGCGGGTGCGGCGCTCGTGGGCGCCGTCGGGGGCATGCTCGTGGCGCTGCGCGTCGCCCGCGACGTCGTGACGCCTCCCCGCCGCCGCCCCTTCGACATCCCCGTCTTCGCGGTCGATCGCGCGGCCGGCACGATCCTGCTCGGGCGCACGCCCGACACCGAGGTGGCGGGCCGCTACAGCCTGCGGTTCGACGACGACCGGGGCCACGCGCGCGTCGGCGACATCATCAGCCTCGACGAGCGCACCGTGCTGCGCCGCCTGGTGAGCGTCGAGCGGGGAGACCTCGAGCGGGCATCCGCCGCCCGATGGAGCGCGTGGTGGTACTCGACGCCCGCTGATCTCGGTCTGCTCCACTCCGAGGTCGGGATCGAGACGCCCATCGGCGTCGCACCGGCGTGGCTCATCGCGCCGGAGGGCGGCGCAGCGGGCACCCCCTGGGTGATCGCCGTACACGGGCGCGGTGTCACGCGCGCCGAGCCGCTGCGGGCCGTGCCGGTCTTCCGTGCGGCGGGCTTCTCGGCGCTGCTCGTCAGCTACCGCAACGATGGCGACGCCCCGGCGAGCGCCGACGGCCGCTACGCGCTCGGCGGCGAGGAGTGGCGCGACATCGAGGCGGCGATCGCCTTCGCGCTCGAGCACGGTGCGACGCGCATCGTGCTGATGGGGTGGTCGATGGGCGGCGCCACGGTGCTGCAGTGCCTGCTGCGCTCGCCTCTCGCGGCGCACGTCGTCGGTGTGGTGCTCGAGTCGCCAGTCGTCGACTGGGTCGGGGTGCTGCGGTTCCAGGCCTCGGCTGTGAGCCTTCCGCCGGCGGTGCGGGATGCGGCGCTCGCCCTGCTCGGATCCACGCGCGGCTCGGCCCTCGTCGGGCTCGCCGCGCCGATCGACTTCGAGCGGCTGGACGTCGTGGCCCGTGCGGCGGAGGTGCCGGTGCCGATGCTCGTGCTGCACAGCGACGACGACGGGTTCGTGCCGAGCGACGGCAGTGTCGCGCTGGCCGCGGCGCGGCCCGACGTCGTTCGACTGGAGCGCTTCACGCGGGCCCGGCACACCAAGCTCTGGAACTACGACCCCGAGCGGTGGGAGAGAGCGATCCGGGCCTGGCTCGACGAGCTGGGTCTGAGCGTCACCGCCGAGGCTACGGGGTCGGGCGCCGCGCGGTCAGGGTCCAGCGCCCGTACAGCGCCCCGTGGTCGTCGACCAGCAGCTGGCGGAGCTGCGCCGCGCTGAGCGGCGCCGACAGCCCACCCTCCTGCCCGCCCTCGAGCTGCCCGAGCAGGGGCAGGGCGCTCCCGCCGATGCGGGGGGCGATCGTCAGGCACAGCTCGTCGACGAGTCCCTGCGCGACCAGGGCCCCGGCGAGCGCCGGCCCGCCCTCGGCGGTGATGCGGTGCAGACCCCGCGCGCGCAGGGCGTCGAGCACGGCGGGCAGCGGAAGGCGATCGCCGTGCCCCTGGAACGCGACGGTCTCGACCCACGGATGCTCGGCCGCGGCCCGCGCGGCTCCGTCGGGCGTCGACACGACCAGCACGGTCGGCCGGGGAGCGGTGCCCGGCGGCCTCAGCCCCTCCAGCTGTCCGCTCGCGGTGAGCACGACGAGCGGTCGCGCGCGGGGCACGAGAGCGGGCTCGCGCCGCAGCGTCTCCGCCCCGACGAGCACCGCGTCGCTCAGTTCGCGGATGACCCCGAGCACGGTGCGGTCGACGCGCGACGTGAGCGTCTCCGAGGTGCCGTCGGGGCCGGCGGCACGGCCGTCGAGCGTCGAGATCAGGGTGAGCCGCAGGTGCGCCGGGGTGCCGAGCGTGTACCAGTCGAGGAGGGTGGAGCGGCCATCCGGAGTCGACGGATCGATCGTGCCGTGCGCCGGGAGCGCGCGACGCAGCAGCGGGGTCTCGGGGCTGGTCGCGGCGGGCACGGGGTCAGCGTAGCGAGGGGGTCGACGAGGCGGCGGTCAGGATTCGCGGGGGGAGCGGGTCGGTAGACTCGAGACCACCGCCCCGAGATGCCCTGCGACAGAGTGGAGACCACGGTGGAGCCGACCACGACGATCGCACGGCTGATCGATCGCCAGCCCGGTATGACGGCCGCCGAGCTCGTCGGTCACCTGACCCCGCCGCCGCAGTTCGCTGAGGCGAGCCTCGAGAACTACGTGCCCGACGCACGGTACCCCTCGCAGGCGGAGGCCGTCGAGGCGATGCGGACGTTCTCGAGCGAGACGATCGCCGCACCGCGCGGGCTGTTCTCGCGCAGGCCGGCCGCGCCGGTCGCCCGACCCGGCATCTACCTCGATGGCGGCTTCGGCGTCGGCAAGACCCACCTCCTCGCCGCGCTGTGGCATCGCACGCGCGGTCGCAAATACTTCGGCACGTTCATCGAGTACACGGCGATCGTGGGCGCGCTGGGCTATCGGGAGGCCGTCGCGCACTTCCGGGGCGCGTCGCTCATCGCGATCGACGAGTTCGAGCTCGACGACCCGGGCGACACGATGGTCATGTCGCGACTGCTCGGCGAGCTGGTTGCGAGCGGTTCGCGCATCGCCGCGACCTCGAACACCCCGCCCCACGCGCTGGGGGAGGGTCGGTTCGCGGCCCAGGACTTCCTCCGCGAGATCCACGCGCTCGCCGACCGCTTCACGACCGTGCGCATCGACGGCGAGGACTACCGCAAGCGCGACATCGAGGGTCATGCCGTCAGCCTGAGCGACGAGGAGTTCGACGCACGGATCGCCGCGGAGACCGGCGGCGTAACGGTGGACGCGTTCGACGATGTGCTGCGTCACCTCGCGACGGTGCACCCCAGCCGGTACGTCGGGCTCATCGCGGGGCTGGGCGCGATCGGTCTGCGCGGCGTGCGCGTGCTCGACAACCAGACCGATGCGCTGCGGCTCGTCGCTCTCGTCGATCGGCTGTACGACGCGCAGGTGCGCATCCTCGCGACGGGCGTGCCGCTCGACCAGATCTTCCCCGAGGAGATGCTCGCGGGCGGCTACCGCAAGAAGTACCTCCGGGCCGTCTCGCGGATGATCGCCCTGACCACCTCGTAGACTGGCAGCGGAGCGCCGGGAAGCCTGGTCGGCCTCCCCGCGGCCGTCGCCCGGGGAGCCCACGACCCCGCGACCCCGAAAGGCACCGTCATGGCGACCGACCTCGAGCCCGCATCCACCCCTCTCAGCGCCCCCGCGCGCCGCTATCGCGAGTCGCTCTGGATCGAGCGGATCCTCCGCCGTGAGACGGTCGGCGGCTTCCTGCTGCTCGCGGCGACCGTGCTCGCCCTCATCGCCGCCAACACGGGGCTCGCCGAGGGCTACTTCGGGCTGCGGTCGACGTATCTCGAGATCTCGTTCGGAGCCTTCTCGTGGGAGATCTCCGTCGGCAAGTTCGCGGCGGATGCCCTGCTCGCGATCTTCTTCTTCCTCGCCGGGCTCGAGCTCAAGCGCGAGTTCGTCGCGGGCGAGCTGCGCGATCCGCGCAAGGCCCTCGTGCCCGTCGTCGCGGCGGTCGGCGGCGTCATCGTGCCGGCGGTCATCTTCCTCACGATCGTGCGGGCGGAGGGTCCGGAGGTGCAGCGGGGCTGGGCGATCCCGGTCGCCACCGACATCGCCTTCGCGCTCGCGGTGCTCGCCGTCGTGGGCACCGCCCTGCCGCTCGCGCTGCGCACCTTCCTGCTGACCCTCGCGGTGGTCGACGACCTCATCGCGATCACGATCATCGCGTTCTTCTACACGACCGATCTGCAGCCCGGGTACCTGCTCGCGTCACTCATCGGTGTGGCCGTCTACGGCCTGATCGCGCAGCGCTACCAGGAGTTCTTCCGCGTCCGCACGACGGCGGCCTGGTTCGTGCTGCTGCCGATCGGTGTCATCGTGTGGTTCTTCATGTTCGAGTCGGGCGTGCACGCCACGGTCGCCGGCGTGCTGCTGGCATTCACCGTGCCGGTGCGGGCGCGCGGCGGGGATGAGGACGGTCTCGGCGAGCGCATGGGGCTCGCGGAGACCTTCGAGCACCGTTACCGCCCTCTCAGCGCCGGAATCGCGGTTCCGGTCTTCGCCTTCTTCTCGGCGGGAGTCGCAGTCGGGGGGTGGGACGGTCTAGTCGAAGCGGTCACGAGCCCGCTCGCTCTCGGGATCATGGCGGGGCTCGTGCTCGGCAAGACGATCGGCATCACGGCGGCGACCTGGCTCGTCACGCGCATCCCCGGTGTCTCGCTGCCCCGCGGCGTCGCGTGGATCGACCTCGTCGGGCTGGCTCTTCTCGCCGGCATGGGCTTCACCGTCTCGCTGCTCATCAACGAGCTGAGCTTCGGGCAGGGCACCGCGCTCGACGATGTCGGCAAGGTCGGCATCCTGCTCGGTTCGCTGCTGGCGGCGGTGCTCGCGGTCATCCTGCTCGGGTCGCGCAACCGTCGCTACAAGCGCCTGGTCGCCGAGGAGACCGTCGATCTCGACGGCGACGGCATCCCCGACGTGTACAACGAGGACCGGGCGAACGCTTAGGGCATTCCTCGGCCCGCGAAACGCGATGTTTACGTGGGCACCGCGCGCGTAACGCGAGCGAAACACGCTGACGTGTTCGCCGAAACCTCACCGCTCGACACTGAGCACGTGCCCGGACTCGCCGGGGGAGTCTCGTCCCGAACGTGAGTCCTCGAGCCGGGCCGTCCCTTTGCCACGGTTAGAGAGGTTTGACATGGATCAGGGCAATACCGCCTTCCTCCTGTTCTCGGCAGCGCTCGTGCTGCTCATGACACCCGGACTCGCGTTCTTCTACGGCGGCCTCGTGAAGGCCAAGAGCGTCATCAGCATGATGATGCTGAGCTTCGGCGCCATCGGCCTCATCGGCGTGCTGTGGGTCGCCTACGGCTATGCGATCGCCTTCCCCACGATTGGCGGCACCGCTCCGTCTCCGTGGCTGTTCGACGCCAGCAATCTGTTCCTCGACGCGGCAGTGGCAGACGCCGCCGCGCCGGCCGGGGCATACCCGACGCTTGCATTTGTCGCATTCCAGGCCACCTTTGCGATCATCACGGTTGCCCTCATTTCGGGTGCGATCGCCGATCGCGCGAAGTTCGGCTCGTGGATGCTCTTCGCCGGCCTCTGGGCGACGCTCGTCTACTTCCCGGTTGCCAGCTGGGTCTTTAACTTCGGCCTCAACATCGAGGGCACTGACTCCTATGACCCCGAGGCAGGCGTCTTCTCGTACGGCGGCTGGATCACCAACGGGCTCGAGGACATCTTCGGTGTGGGTGCGATCGACTTCGCCGGTGGTACGGCGGTGCACATCAACGCCGGTGCGGCTGCCCTCGCGCTCGCGCTCGTGCTCGGCAAGCGCGTCGGCTTCGCCAAGGGTGCGCACGTGCCGCACAACCCGCCGTTCGTGCTGCTCGGCGCCGGTCTGCTGTGGTTCGGCTGGTTCGGCTTCAACGCCGGCTCGGAGCTCGCGGCCGACGGCGTCGCCGCGCTGGCCTTCATCAACACGATCGCCGCTCCGGCCGCTGCGCTGCTGGCCTGGCTCATCGTCGAGGCGATCAAGGACGGCAAGCCGACCTCCGTGGGTGCGGCCTCGGGTGCTGTTGCGGGTCTGGTCGCCATCACTCCTGCCTGCGCGAACCTGAACCCGGGTTGGGCCATCGTGCTCGGCCTGCTCGCTGGAGCGCTCTGCGCCCTGGCGGTCGACCTGAAGTTCAAGCTCGGCTTCGACGACTCGCTCGACGTCGTGGGCATCCACCTCGTCGGTGGCCTCATCGGAACCCTGTACCTGGGCTTCTTCGCCAACGGCACCGGCCTGATCTACAGCGGCTCGTTCACGCAGCTGCTGGTGCAGGCGATCGCGGCCTTCGCGGTCATGGCCTACTCGTTCGTCGTCGCCTACATCATCGGCTTCGCGATCGAGAAGACCATCGGCTTCCGCGTGAAGGTGGAGGACGAGATCGCGGGCATCGACCCGATCGTCCACGGTGAGGCGGGCTACGTGCTCGACGCCACCAAGTAAGGCACGCGTCCGCCGCGGGCGGACCAGCGCGGGGCGCTACCCTCACCTCGAGGGTGGCGCCCCGTCGTCGTTGCGGGGAGCGCGGTCTGCGCGGCCGCCCCGGGGGAGGGAGCGCTCATGTCGAGCTCGGATGCGGTGCTGCAACTCTCCTGCGCCGTGCTGGTCCTGGGTCTGCCCCTCGGTGTCGCGGTCGTTGCCCCTCCACCGCGCTCCGCTCTGCTTCCGATTGTCACCGGCAGCGCCGCCGCCGCGCTGGCCGTGCCTGCCTGGGCGGTCGTGCTCGGCCTCTCGCCCGATCCTGCCGCGCGGCTGCTCGACGCCGCTCTGCTCGGCGGCGTCGCGTTCGTGCTCGGGCGCGCGGCCGCCGCGCGGATCGGGGGCATCGGCGCCGGCGTGCTCGCCGCCCTCACCGGGGCGGTGCTGCTCGCTCCGCTGCTGCTCGTGCTGGTCGGCATCGTCCCCGGCGTGCTGCAGCAGGCGCTCGGCGCCGTCGACTTCGCCGGCGTGCTCGCGACCCATGTCGCCGTGGCGGTCACGGTGGGGGTGATGCAGGCTCTCGCGGGGCGGCCTCCGGGGCCGAGCGGGGCAAACCCGGGGAGCCCCGCCCCCGCCCGAACGGCGCTGGCCGTGGTGCTCGTGGCGGTCGCGGCGACCGGGTGGATGCTCGGGGCCGAGCGCCTCGTCACCGACGCGAGCGGCCGCATCGCCCTGAATGCCGGGTCGTGCGCCCTGCTCGGGGCCGCTGTCTGGTTGATCATCGCGGTGCTCGCCGGTCGGGAGCGTCCCGCGGGGGGTGCCGTGCTCGGCGCCCTTCTCGGCTGGGGTGCCGTGGGTGCGGGTGCCCCGTACCTGTCGCCGATGGCGGTCGCGGCCGCGGTGGCGCTGGGCGTCTCGGCGGGCGCCGCGATCGTGCTGCGGCGGCGGGCGGGGGCCTCCGCATCCGGGCGAACGGCCGTCGCGATGATCGTGGCGGTGACCATCGGCGGCGTCGTGACAGCGCTGCTCGCCGACGGTTTCGGGCTGGCGGCGACCGGGTCGATCGCGGGCGTGATCGCGCACATCGGGGCTGTGCTCGCGATCAGTGCGCTCGCGGCGCCGCTCGCGGCGATCATCAGCGCGGTCACGCTGCTGGTGTCGAGAAGGCCGTTCCGGTGGGCGATACCAGACTCGAACTGATGACCTCTTCCGTGTGAAGGTAGCCAAGACACGGGGGAGTGCCGTTTCTTGGCGGTCTGGCGTTGCATTTGTTGCTCTGGTTGACCCCCGTCTCATCCTGGGGGGACGCGGGCGGGACGCGCGGCGCGGGAGGTAACGCCCTACCGGAGTCCCGCTCATGCGCCAGGGTGAACGCTCAGTTTCCCTCGCGCGTCGCTTCCGGGAATGTCGGACCTGAGGACTACTTTGCTGGGGTCGGTACCCGCCGACCGTGAGTTACCTCTCACGAACCCGAAAGAAAGAGGTACGAGCAATGGGCAAGACAAGTCCGTGGCATTCGATCCTGTCGAACGTCCACCACAACAACACGTCCTGCAACACCGGTAACAACATCGAGCGCGAGAACCGGCGCTCGGGCACGGGCGGCAAGCCGCTGTGTGCCGAGTGCGCGCGCCTGTAGCAGGTCGTCACGAACATGGGGCCCCGGACTACCCAACCGGGGCCCTTGCGTGCGCCAGGGCCTTTAGGCCCGCTCAGGCGGGTAGTCGAAACCCTCAGCGGATGGGGGGGCCTATTGCGGGCGACGCAGGGGGCCAGGCCCGCGGGCGGGTGTCTCTCGTGTCAAGTCGTCAGGAGTGCGCGACAGCTGCAATGCCATGACCGCCCACCTTCACCGGGTGTCTGAGCCGTCGAACATCTCGAGCAGGGCGACACACTCAACCCAAAGAGCTCGTCGCTCCTTCGCTCCGAGTGTGGATAGTTGGACTACCTCCGGGAGTAGCGCTCACACCATGCCGATTGATCCATTGAGCCATTCGCCGCGATCGGTGGTGGAACGTCACAGTTGATTGCCGGACCGCGGGATCTGCACGCGTCTAGTCAGTCTCAAGGTGCTCGTGTTGTGGGGACGGCCCAAACGTGTGCTCCTTCTAAGCGCAGCACCGGCACACACCAGAAGAACTGTCCCTAGCTTTCGACCTTCACTGGGAGAAGCTCTTGCAGTTTCGATTTCCATGCCGGCGCGCCGTTGCTCTGGTCCCGAAGTTCGATGGCGACATCGATGACCTGACGGACTGCCTTCGGGTGCACGGCTCCGCCATCGAACATCGACGCGACCAGCACACGGAACTGCGCCAAGGTAAATGGCGCTATGTCGAGACTCAAACGGCTATCGTCCGCTCGGTACCAGCTTCCGATGCGAAACGTCTCTGCGGCATTCGTGTCAATGCGATTCGCCATGAACAGTCCGTAGACCGCCTTACCGGTGTCGGCGTGCTTCTCCACGATGTCCGCGACGTGACGACGTACCGGCTCTCCCTCGGCAGCCTCCTGGCGTGAGTTCTCGGTTAGCGTGACTTCGACCACGAGCACGAAGTCCTCGAACTCCACGATCAGGTCGGCCCCACCACCGGGCGCATTCCCGACCGGCAGGAAGTCTTGATCGATCTTGAACCTCCGGACCTCGTGGGGAGGAATTGCAAGGTGATTGATGGCAAGAAACGCTCGCCAGACCACCCACTCGAAGTACGCCGGTCGCTCGTCCTTCGGAACGGAGATTTCCTCTTCGCCCACGGTGATACTCGCGCGTCTCGTGATGATGAGATCCATCACAGCCAGAATCTCTGAGATCCGGCTCGCCTGCTCAGCCGCGAACTCCAGCTCTTTCGACTTCGAGATCAAGTCTTCAATCTCGTGGCGAGCCACGGCGATGTCGGCTGGGTCGGTCAGCTTGTAGTAGTCGATGTCCAAGTCGATGCCACGAGCTTTCGCAGACTCGGAGAGCTGAGTTAGGACCGCGAGCGCACCGTACTGAGTGTCGGTAGGTAGCACCGCGCCTCGACAAAGCCGCTCGAGGTAGGCAAGTTCAGAAAGCTCAGGCTCCACTTCACTGACGAGCAGCTCCGCCATCGACTGTTGCTCGGGCACCAGAGCTATTCCGCGACCCTTGCCCTGAACCAGTCCCGTCGCCTTCATGTAGCGAAAGTTTAAGTCGGCATAGTCGTGCAGCGTTCCGGGAACTACGCGAGCTACTACCGCAGCAGCCTCCCGCTCCCTTCGGTCGAACGCCTTCTTGTTCTCAGAGATCTCTCGACGACTCCGGAGGTCGAGGATTCGCTCCACAATTTCAGTCGTCGGGATAGTGGGCGTGACGAGCTGAACAACGGAAGCCATCTCCACGGGTGTGATGTGGCTACTGCCCGTCTCACTTTGCAGCGCCAACATCACTCGCAGTACGTGACGGAGAGGGGTGAAGGGGGGCGGCTCGAAACGACTGTCGAGCGGTGACGGAACCTGCACGGCTGCGATAGCTCGCAGGAACACCTCCTGAATGGCAGGAATGGACTCCGCCGCGAGGAGCCGATACCCGTTCTCGGTGACGGTGTATTGCTGCCCGATGGCATCGAGATCTCCTCTGAGCCGAGCAGGAACCTTCGGCACGATGAAGCCAAGCTTGCCGAGCGCTGACCGCCACTTTCGTCCTAGCGAGGAGACATCTTCAGTCTCATCCGAGAGGGAGACGACACCGTGCTCATCGAGTGCCCATGCAAACGCAGTCTCGTTCTCGCGGTCGAGATTCCCGACCAGACCAGAAGCGACAAGCGCGGCCAGACCGTCCTTCAGGCGCAAAGCCGAGCGGACGGTCGTGTTTCCGAGCATCCACGGGCTTGTCATGGCACTACTCAACCAGAGAAGTCGTCAGAATCCGACGAACAGGTACTCCTGAACCACGTTCTTGTTGTCCCCGACCTTGTGACGGTGGGTACCGAATGAGTAGCGGTAATCGACAGGGACGACCTCGACGTGCTTCTTGTACCTGTTCATGATGCTGACCATCTCATCGAGACCCGGCTGGCTGTTTGAGGAGTAACTGACGACGAGGATGCTGTTTCGGTGACGACGGAAGAGCTTGTCGAACGCATCGGCCGCACCCACTCGCGAAGAGAACGGAGTCGGGTAGCTCTTGAATTTCTTCGTCAGGGTGTGCTCCTGAATCTCTACGCCCTTCCAGTCACGGGCGAGTCCTTCAACGAAGTGGTATCGGCGCACATACTCATTGTCGCTCAGCGGCGAGTAGTAGGGAGGATCGATGTAGACGAGCGAGTTCTCGGTTGCGCTGACCGTCATGGCATCCCCATGACGGGCGCGGCTTTGATGCCCGTTATCGAAGACAGCTCCGTTCACGAGCTGCACTGCGTCGAGAAAGTGCTCGCGAAAACCGATGGCGAGATCCTTGCGCCCGTCGTCGTACCGGTCGCCCACGTAGGTGAAGATGCCGCGCGGTCGCTTCTTCATGCAGGAGCGCATGAGCGCGCTCATGGCAATAGCGCGCTTGTAGGGGTTCTTGATCTGCACGATGCCGGCGCGGAGGTTGTCAATGAAGGCGTTGTCGGCGTCGGTGAAATACAAGCCTGCGAATGTGTCCTGAACGAAGTCGTCGCCGCCCCACTCGGTGTCCACGAGCTTGCGAGCCTCGAGCGGGGAAAGCAGAACCTTGCTGTTCTCGACCATTGCTTTCGCATAAGTCGCGGCCATCGCCATGTAGTCATTGCTGATGACCCGCTTGCCCTGTGCCTTCATCATGTAGCTAACGACGCCGGAACCGCCAAAAAGGTCGATGGCGGTGTCGAACTCGAACTGGGAAGCTACTGCCCAGATCTGCGTGAGGAGCTTGTTCTTGCTCCCCATGTACCGGGTCGCCGGGTACCTGCTCGTCTGATCGTTGATCGGCTCCGGCGCGAGCTTGATGCTGAAGCGCGGCCGCGAGGGAACGTTGACGATGACATCCTCACCAGTTCGCTTGCTGGCGTCACTGCTGATGTATCGCTTCGTCTGCACAATCTCTATCTCGTAGCCCTGGAACAACTCGTGAACGAGGGGGTGGTTGCTGTTAGTCACGATTACGTGCGCGCCTAGTTCGTGGAGTCGCTCGACCTCGACCGCCAGCTCACGGTGATCTTCTTCGTAGAACTGCTCCTTCGTGTACCGCTTGAAGTCGCTGTACTCACTGATGGGTAGGTAAGGCGGATCGAGGAACACCACATCACCCTCGCCCGCGTGCTCGAGCAGCACGGACTTGTAGTCACCCAGCACGATGGTCGAGCGCTTGAGCACAGCCGCGGCAGCGCGAATAGCTGGAACATCAAGAATCTTCGGGTTCTTGTAGTGCCCGAAGGGGGCGTTGAATCCTCCGCTACGGTTCACCCGGTAGAGACCGTTGAAGCAGGTGCGATTCAGAAAGATTGTGCGAGCCGCGGCTTCCGCAACCGGTATCGCCTTCCAGTCGAGGGCGCGCACCTCATAGAAGTGCTCGCTGGTGTTGACGTGAGTACCGAGCGCCTCGATGACTGCATCAGCATCGACCGCGACTGCACGGTAGAGGTTAACCAGCTCCGGGTTCGAATCTGCGATGACGCCCTGCTCCGGCGAGAGCGAGAAGAAGAGGGCACCGCCACCGATGAACGGCTCGATGTACTTGTTGTACTTCTTCGGCAGCTTCTGCGTCAGTTCAGGCAGGAGCTGAGTCTTTCCGCCAGCCCACTTCAAGAGTGGTCTCGTCTGGCCCCGCGCAGGGAGCGCTTGACGGACAGAAGTAGAGGGGGCCACAGGTACAGGTTAGAGGTCTACTGGTCAGCGTTCTTCAGCGCCGCGCGTAACCCAATCAAGACCTCCAGTCGATCGCCTTACAAAAGCCGCACCTTTGAAGCAAGGTCGCACGGATGAGAAGATGGGAGGCCCAGCCTTCGAGAGTCAGATTTCGAAAGTCCATGACTGTCACCGAAGTACCTCGGTTGGACACGCCCCGACTGATAACGCACCTCGCGTTGAGGTGCCGGACTGCCTTGGCTGCGGATGGCTTCCCCATAGCCGTGGGGCAAGCCAGGCGCTCGACTTCAGGCTGGTGGTCAGTCAGAGCGTCACGAGCCCGCAGTCAAGGCACCGCCAAGACTTGCGCACTTCATCAAGAACGAGAGGCGTCAAGCAGCCTGGGCAGTTCGGCAACCCCAAGTCGTCGAGGTCGTCGCGTTCGGTGGCCATGCGGGCAATCTACGACAGGGCCCCCCGGCTCGCGCCAGGGGGCCCTAGAGCCTGTGGATAGATAGGACAACGAGAACCGACTCCGGTTGGGCCCGCAGGCCGAAGCCGACACGAGTCTCGCGAGCCCCTGACTGCCGAGAGTGTCGAGGAGCACGCGCTCCCCGTTCGTGTGTGGCCTACGCCTCAGCTCTCCAGGAACTCGAGCACCTGGTCGAGGTCAATCCCGCTCCTGATCAACCAGTTACGGTCGATCTGAATGATGGACCACGACGCATCGCGGCGGGAAAGCCGAAGGGCTAACCCCTCGCGAGCAGCAAGTTTGCGAACACGGCGAACGACGACAGCGGACATGGCAATACCTTTCAAGGACCATCGGGAGCGGCACCCAACGGGAATGTCCATGCCATGCGCAGGCCGCGAATCGAAACTAGTCCATTATCCCATTCCGCGATCGCGCTCGTCAATGCGGTTGCCCGGTGTCGGAAACTGAGTGGTGAAGGATCGCCTAGTCGTGTCACTCGCGACTTGGTTCAACCGTCTGACGGTAAGGCTGACTAAATCTTCGAGATGTCCCATTCGAAGCCGTAGTCGACGCCGTAGATGTAGGTCGGTTGCCACATGACCTTGGTCGTGCCTGGCGGAAGGTCGAGGACAAATGGTCCCGTCGAAGTCTCTCCATCCGGGATCTTCTGAGGAATCTGCGCGTCGACGTCATGGCATCCGAAGCCGTTGGGGGTGTTGTCGATCGGGTCGCCCCCGGCGTCGATGCCGAACCAGTCGTTCCAATACAGAGACAAGGGCTCCTTGCCCGCCATGAGTTCGAGGTAGTCGTCCGACGTTGTCAGCTCAATCTGTAGCTGGACGAACTCACCGTTTTCGGGGGGCAAGTACCACATCGGGTCGCCTGGGCACTCGGGGTCGCGCTCCACCGCAGTGACGACCATGCGGATGGCTTCGTTGCCGGTGCCGGGAAAAGTGATTGAGACGGGCTCTCCGATCTTGAGCGCGACGTTGTTGCGAAGGTTCAGAAGAGGGCCCGAGGGCTGTGCGGGCGGCTCCGGCTTCGGCTCGAGCACGGTCGGGGCTGCTGGCGCTGCACAACCTGCCAGCACGAGCGCAGTGGCAAAGGCGAGGGTGAACTGGCGGAGGCGAGCGGAGCTTGAGTTTCGGGGGGTCATCGCACCATCGTGCCTGTTAGCAGGTACGCACGCAATCGCGTTTGCCGGTGTGCTCAACAGGTGGTCGCCGATTCTCCCTTTCCCGATCCCGACCTCGAGGCTCTCCGACTTCATCTGGCTCGACTTCGGCACGAGCGTGGATGGTCGTACAACGAGCTCGCAGCTCGGTCAGGAGTGGGGAGGTCGACGATTGTCTACCTCGAGTCGGGCGCGCCGAACCGCAATCCAGGGAAGCCTGCGACCATCGGGTCGCTCCTCACTTGGTACCGGCTCGCCCAAGCGTTCGACGTTCCCTTGGCGGAACTTCTAGCGCCTCTCGACTCGGGGAAATAGATCTTTCCACCACCGTGCCGGCGCGGCTCAGCGCAGCAAAAAGATCTTTGACGGCGGCTCGATCGAGGCCAGCACGTTGAAGCAGTAGTGCGCAAGCTGTCTTGGGCAACCCCCCACGTTCTCGGAGAGTTCTCTGTAGCTCCAACGCGAGGTCGCGGTGTGCATCGCCATGTCCGCGTCGAAGATCGCAAGCGGAGCAGCGTCGCGCCAGAGCACCCAGGCCTCGGTCGCTCCTGCTTCCTCCCCCGCAAGGGCAGCTCGTTGGAAGCTCTCAAGGAGCTGGTCCTCGTAGGTCGGAAACAACCCCACTTCGCTCACACTCGCACTGTCGGAGATAGCGAACACACTCGAGACCCAGTACTCGGCCTCCTCAGCCAGTCCCGCGGTGAGAAGCCTCAATAGGACCTGGTGAATGATCTGAGTCTCAGATGGCTTCCAGGAGGCTTGTGAAGGCCAAGAGAGGGTCGCCCGCACATCTTGGGCGAGGAGTGCCATCTGCATAGTGGCGACTTCAGCCCACGGAAGTGTCTCGATCAGAATCGGTGCGTTGATCGTGAGTCCTCGGCGGTCATTGAGGACCAGTTCGCAGGGGTGGTCATCCGACGTCAGCACAAGACTTCGACCGTCGATCTGGTCGTTGTACTCACGAACCAACGTCCGGCTGACTCTTCGCTCAGCTGCCACGATCAGTTGCCAGCCCAACACTCGCTGGAGTCGGCTGTCCAGCGTGCTCATTGGGTGATGGCCTCATCGACTGGCGAGGTTCGCGCGAGCGAACGCCAGATGGTCGGGCTCGACACATTGAACATCCCCGCGATCTCAGAAATCGAGTTCCCTCTGGCCTCGTAGATCTTCCGAATCGCACTGTCCTGTTTTGGCGTCAGCACCCTGCGTCGTCCACCCACTCGTCCACGAGCTCGAGCCGCAGCCAGCCCGGCCTGCGTTCGCTCAACGAGTACGGCTCGCTCCATTTCGGCGAGCGCCGCGATGATGGTCAGCAAGACTTTTCCAGTCGGCCCCGTGGTCGAGATCTCTTCGGTCAGCGACCTGAAGGCAACCCCGTCTACCTGGAGTCGCTCGACGAGAGCGAGAACATCTTTTGTTGATCGCCCGACACGATCCAAGCGCCAAACGACCAAGACGTCGCCAGGTCGAAGGTGAGCGAGTGCCTCGGACAATCCCGGCCGGACCGCCTTCGTTCCTGAGACGCCCTTGTCGCTGAAGATCTTTTCGCAACCCGCGGCATGGAGCGCGTCGAGCTGGAGATCGAGATTCTGGTCGACCGTAGATGTTCTTGCATAGCCAATGAGCACAATCGCCTCCATTCCCATGTCGTATGACATGAATTGATGCATTGATTCTGACGTCATCAACCGACACTTGTCAGCTATGCATTTTCGAGGCCTTTAGGGAGAGCTCCCGCGAGCTACACAAACGATCGTTTTCGAAGCGCGCGAGGTCGGTCGAAGTGCCTGGCCGTGAGGTGACCACTTACTCAATGAAGCAGAAGGTTGGTCAAGAAGGCCTCGAGGTCGGGTGCCTTGATTGCGACGACTTCCGGCAGAGTGACCGGGGCAATCTCGCCAGATGGGCCCCTGCGATGATCGACGCCACACGTGAGCTTTTGGAAACGACGACGGACTCGTTGTCAATCGTCATGTTTCAGGGACCGTGCTGTTCAGGCGTCTCGGGGTTACTGCTAACGCAGTCCCTCGCACATCGACTGGCGAGCTACATCGGGCCCGTCAAGGGTCTTGCGGTCACCTTCATCTCGTCGCAGCCGATGCTTGCTTCCCGTGCCGACTACGCCGCCACCTCGAGGGATTCGAGTTCACCGCGCTCAAGCGCGTACCGCAACAGGATCGCCCGGATCCGACGTATTTCTCGCTTCTCATGCTCTCGGAAGCTCACGAAACAGTGCCCCGGCGCGCGCTTCGCGCCTGGAGTCAGTGGGGCTTCAGAGTCGTCGACGGCGTAGGTGCCGCTTCGAGTGACCTCGTCGACACTCACGCCAAAAACGGCAAGAGAGGCCGTGCGGGCGTTCTCGTTGTGCCACTGCCGACTTGCGCGTGCCGTCGTCCGACTTGAGCGAGTGTAGGACGGCTTCCCCTGATCGATATGTGCCGGTCCGAACGCGTGGGAGGCGGGCCTCCCCGCGATCTCGTCGTAGAGATGTTCGGGGACTTGGCGGAACAGCAGCTCGTCGGCGAGCTCGATCAGTGATTCGCCTTCACCCAGCTCGATGCGTCTGGTCATGCGTCACCGCCGACCGCGAATTTGATGGCGGTGGGAAGGTCCTGGGCCTCGCTGTGGGTTCCTTCAAAGTCTCCCTCGGCCAGGAGGAACATCTCGAAACTGCCTTCTGCCGTGATCTCGATAGAACGAACCGACTGGGGCGTGGCCCACTCCAGAATCACACCCCCGTCTTCGTTGGGAAACACACCCGGCAATGCACGTGCCGAGATGGCCAAGGCACTGAGGAGTTCGCGTGCCATCTCGAGCGCCTGTACCGAGATTGGCGGCTCGTTACCGCTGTCTCCCCACCCAGGAGGCAATTCGGCCAGGGTCTTGAGACGCATCGCCCACGACTGGTCGTCTAGATCGAGACGCTCCAGGGACTGAACGTCCCGGATACGCCAAGGGTCGCCGTTTCGGTACTGCAAAGCACCCTCAAGCCGCGTGACTGGTGCCAGCGCGCTTGAATCGAGCACCGCACGGAAGTCCGGGGTCATCCTCGCGTCGAGGTAACGACCATTCATCTCACCGAACAGGGAGCTCTCGAAACGGAAGGTCTGTTTGTCGGCGTCGAGCTCAACAATTCGGCCCGCTAGGACCGAGTCGTCTGCGACCGTCAGTGTCCTTTCATTGTCTTGATCGGCGGCAATCATGAAGTTAGTCAGGTTGAGCTTTTCGGCTGCGCGCTCGCGTGTCACGACCGTTATCTCCACACGAGGGTGCCCCTCTGAGACCGGCTCCATGATCAGAGCTTGTTCACCGGTGAGGGTCGACCCTAGTTGTGCAATTTCGGACGCGAGCTCCCAATCGAGGTCTTCCGACACCTCCTCGTCGCCATATGCAGCGGCGAGGATGGCCTCAAGCTGGTCTCGCGCGAAGGTCGGCGCCTCGATCTGAGCGTTGATTTGCTCGATGGCGAGGAAGATGTCGGCGCTTCCTTCGTCTATCCGTTCAATTACCAGTCGAAGCTCGCTATCTCCCGCGCCCGGTGCAAGCCGCGCGCTCGCGAGCTTCCGAACGAGATCCTGATAGCGCTGGAGTTCGATCAGCGAATCGATGGGGAGCACGCCACCCTCGAAGCGCTGGCCTGTGAGCCGTACGCGAGCGAATATCGGCCTCTCTTCCACGTCGCGACGCTACCGCACGTAAACCTCGGAGCACCACGGCCTCAAGAGCGGGCAGTTTGGTGAAGCCACCTAACGCAACCGCGCAAGTTGTCAAAACAATGGACACTCGTTCGAAGTACGCCGCCAGTCGACAACTTGACTATGAACGTGCTCCCGAAATGACTACCGGGTGCTGCGGAAAACGCACACCGCAGTGTCGAGATGTTTCTCGAACTAGCTGAAGTCCACATCCGCTGCATTCGCCGTGTTCCGAAGGGCCCCTCCCCGCTGAGTCAGGATGATGCCGCGAGGGTGATCTAGGAAGAGACGTTCGACCTCTGCCCAGCGTTCGGCATCGTCGGCATCGCCCTGGTGATAGCCCCGCAGGATGTCTCCCGGCGTGCGGCCCCGTGCATGCTCGTCTGAGGCGTCCATGATGCCTTTGAGGATGTAGTGACGCACTGCCGCGGTTGACCTGCTGTAGTCGGCGTACTGGGCCCCTGGCGAGGCGACGACGCCCTCAGCGGTTGCGGCTGCTACCCAGCGAGAGGAGATCTCCCGCTTCACTGTTTCTAGTTCCAGGGGCGTCCCGAACACCACATAGTTGTCATGGAGGTGCCACAGCCCCCAGCAGTGGGTGACCTCTGTTGTGCGCATCCAGGATCTCGAATTAGAGGCAAGCCATCTAGTGGACTGGAACCGCTTACGAGCAGAAGAGAGCTCAGACCATGCCTGACTCAGATCGTGAGTAGAGGCGCCGCTGAGCCTGACGAACAGAGAAGGCTCACGGGGATCGATCTTCTCAACCCAGAGTGAGCGGAGAGCCTTTGCCTTCTCATGAGCACACCAGGGACAGAGGGGTCTACGGCACGGAGTGCCCCACAGCACCGAACAGAGCCGTACTGCTGGGATCGATGAGTGCTCTCTGAGGAACGAGTCGAGTCCTTCTACTTCATGAAGAGGGACTACAAAAGGTTTCTTGCCCAGCAAGGGAACTGGGGCGAGGGGGGCGTCGAACGGCACACGATGGGTCGAACTAGTCATGCGCAGACTATCGACCGCCGAACGATTCGCGTTCAGGGCATGGGAATGCCCCGCGACGAATGACTAGTTCGGGCCGCGGGGCTACCTCAAGTCTATGTCATGAACTGACATCATGAGGAGAGTTTCTAGAACTGAGCCGGTAGACAATTGTGGACTTGCGCTCACGTTTCCTGAGGTTCTACACTCACTGAGCGCCCGGTCGTCACGACGCCGGGGTTGTCCGGGGAGAGTCCCGGTCGGAAGTGGGCAACGCGCGACGCGCGCCCTTCCCTCTGACCCCTGGGCATATCGTGGATCAACTTCTCACTTCTCGTCAGGTTGCGGCTCTGCTGAGCGTCAGCGCCGCTACCCTCAGCCGCTGGCGTCAGGCGGGCACTGGCCCCGCCTGGGCGGACCTCGGCGGCATTCCTCGCTACAGAGCTGTGGACGTCGGCGCGTTCGTGCAGCGTGAAACGCATGAGCGTTACTAAGACACCCAATGGACGGTGGCGCGCCCGCCTCAAGAGTGGTCGTCAGGCTGTCGCCTCGAAGACGTTCGATCGAAAGCGGGACGCGGATGATTGGATCGAGACTCAGCGCCGGGCGCTTCACCTGG
>JAIXXG010000129.1 GCA_027490915.1 Microbacteriaceae bacterium | reverse complement strand
GCATCGCTCACGCACCGCCCGGTGGCGCCGGATGCCCGCCCCGGGGCCGGCATCGTGCGCCTGTCGATCGGTCTCGAGTCGGCGCGCGACCTCTGGCGCGACCTCGAGGCAGCCCTCGACGCCGCGACGCTCACCGCCGCGGGTCACGCGAGCGCGTCGAGGTAGTACCACCGTCCGCTCTCGCGCACGAATCGGCTGCGCTCGCGCTGCGAGCCGCGGTCGTCGGGGGAGCGCCAGTAGGCCTCGAACTCCACCTCGCCCAGTGCGTCGAGCGGCCCGCCGGCCGTTCGGTCGAGGATGTCGAGGCGGTACCACCGCAGGTCGCCGTCGAGCGCGAGGTCTCTCGGGCGCGTTCGCGGATGCCAGGTGGCGACCAGGTAGGCGGCGTCGCCCACGGCGAAGGCGCTGAAGCGCGAGCGCATCAGCTGCTCGGCGGTGGGCGCGGCAGCGTCACCGCGGTGCAGCGGCTCGCAGCATTCGGCGTACGGCAGGCCGCTCAGGCAGGGGCATCGCATAGTGACGGTCACGCCACGGGAGCGCGCAGCACCTTCTGCATCGGGCGGCCCTTGGCGAGCTCGTCGACGAGCTTGTCGAGGTAGCGCACCTTCTGCATCAGCGGCTCCTCGATCTCCTCGACGCGCACGCCGCAGATGACACCCGTGATGAGGGTGGCGTTCGGGTTGAGCCGGGCGGCTTCGAAGAACTGGGCGAAGGTCGACTGCTCGGCCAGATGGCGAGCGATCGCCGCGTCATCGAAGCCGGTGAGCCACCGGATGACCTCATCCAGCTCGGCGCGCGTGCGGCCCTTTCTCTCGACCTTCGTCACGTACAGCGGGTAGACCGTGGCGAACGGCAGACGCGCAACGCGGTTGAGGGTGGCGGGAGGGGTGGCCATGCCTGAATCGTAGCCAGTCGGGGTCGCGCCGGATAAGGCGGGTATACCCATACGCTTGCCTGATGCATCGTCACTCGATGATCACAGTCGTGTCAGACGAGATTGTTCGATCGGCGTCAGGCACCAGACCTCTTCTCGTCGGAATCGACGGCGTGGATTGTGCAGGCAAGACAACGCTTGCACATGAGCTTCGCCGTGAACTCTTGAGCCGAGACATCCCTGTTCTTCTTGTGTCCATCGACGGGTTTCATAGACCTCGAGCCGAGCGGTTGGCCAGGGGCTCGTTGAGCCCAGAAGGCTACTACCGTGACTCGTTTGACTATCCGGAGCTCGTGGCGCGCTTCCTCGAACCCGCGAAGCATGCGACCTCACGGGTGTCCGTGGTCACGTCACTGTACGACTGGAAGACCGAGCAGATCCGGCACACCCGTGCCGACCTAGTGGCAGACGCTGTCGTTCTCTTCGAGGGAGTTTTTCTATACCGGCCGGAGATTGATCAGTTCTGGGATTTCCGCGTGCTCGTTGATGTTCCCCTCGCTGTTTCTCTCGACCGTGGAATCGCCCGGGATGCAGAGCACTTCGGCGGTCCGGCAGGGGCTCGCGAGCGCTACGAACAGCGCTACGTCCCCGGCCAGAAGATCTACATGGCCGGGGTTGAGCCTCGATCCAAAGCTGATGTGGTCGTGGAGAACGCAGACCCGGATTCACCCGTCGTATTGTTCAAGCGCGATCGTTGGGCCTATTCCGCGAAGGGCGAGGTTTCGTGATGCGCTACATGGTTTGTGTCATGGACAGTGAATCCGGCTCGGGAACGGGCGACGAGATGGCGGCGATCGACGCCTTCAACGCGCGCCTCCAGAGCGCCGGCCAGCTGATCATGGCGGAAGGCCTGTCGTCTCCCCGCGCATCCACCGTCATCGACAACCGCGGGGGAGCGGGGCTCGTCACGCCGGGCCCGCTTCACGACACCGAGCAGTACGTCTCGGGATTCTGGATCATCGAGGCGCCTGACCAGGATGCGGCGCTCGCGCTTGCCGCCGAGGGGTCACGCGCCTGCAACCGCGTGGTCGAACTGCGGCCGTTCTACGGGGGAGAGGGTTCAGCTCGCTGACCGCGCCGCGCGCCGATACGCGCTGCCGTCGGGCTCGCGGTCGAGCAACCCCGCGTCGACGAGGTAGCGCCGCATGGTGACGGGGTCATCGGTGAGCGTCGCGAGACGTTCGGTGAGTGTGCGCTCGTCGATGCGTTCGTCCGGGTCGGGCATCGTGCGATCGGCCAGGGAGAGCAGCACGGCGGCGCGGTCGTCGGAGCGGGCGGGGTAGTGCTCGAGGCGTCCGTCGACGAAGAAGCGATCGATGCCCGTCGGGCGCTCGACAGGGGCGGCGGCGAGGAGCTCGGCGAAGCGCTCGACGCGGAGACGCGGCTCGTCGGCGTTCCTCTCGATCACCCTGGCGTCGGTCAGGGTGCGCAGAATGCGATCTCGACGATTCTGGGGGAGCGAGGCAAGGTGCTCCGAGGCGTCCTGCTCCGCGAGCAGCAGCCCGAGCACGCGGCGGGTGTCGGGGTTTGCGAGCGCGGCGATAACGCCGCGCCAGGCGTTCTCGTCTGCGGCGCCGCGCGTCACGAGGCCGCCGCCGAGCCGCTCACGACCTGCCAGCGGCCGTCGATGATGCGCCAGGAGCGCGTGTAGGTGAGGGATGCTTCGATGCGGTCGCAGTTCCAGTGGATGACGGCGTCGACCGCCGTCACTGTCGTTGCCCCCTCATCGTGCTCGATCGTGGAGCGCGAGCGCTCGGTGAGCCGCTCGAAGCGGGTCGCGCCGGTGCGATGCGAGTCGAGGTCGTCGCGCTTGCCGATCGATGTGCCGTCGGGCAGCGTGAACGCGAGCTCGTCGGCGATGAGAGCGTCGAGGGCGTCGAGATCGCTCGTGCGCATCGCGTCGAGCAGCAGCTCGTCGGCGTCATCGATCGAGCGGCCGTGGGTGTCGCGGGTCGGCATGTCTCGAACCTACCGACGGTGGATGCCGGGAGAGGGGCGCTTCGGGACGCTCAGGGCGAACATCCGACGCCCGAATCTCCTCAATCTGACATAATGCAGATTATCGGAAGTAGACCGAGCGGGACGCTTCACGGGCCGTTACTCGTCGGAGCTCTCCGGCACGATCTCCGCCTCGGACTTCGGCTTCGGCTTCGGCGCGCGCGGCGCTCGGGGCTTTCGTGGCGTGCGCGGCTGTGCGGCCTGCGACTCGTCGGCAGCAACGACCGCGCCGTCGACCGTCGGCGCTTCCTCTGCCGAGGGTTCGACCGGTCCGTCCTCGAGAGCCTCCTCCGCCGCGACCGGATCGATGTTCTCGAGCGATGCGGCTGCGTGCTCGTCGTCCACCACGGCGGCGGTGGAACCCCGGCGACGCCGCAGAAGCACGACGGCGAGGGCGGCGACTCCCAGCACCGCGCCGGTGGTGAT
>JAIXXG010000003.1 GCA_027490915.1 Microbacteriaceae bacterium | reverse complement strand
TCACCGACGAGCTGCGCGAGCAGGTGTCGCTCGACGATGGGCAGCTCTATACCCAGGCGGTGTCGCTCGTCGATGACGGCGGCACGATCAATCCCGGCCTCGTCGTCGGCAGCGTCTTCGAGGTGCCGACGGCCGGCCAGTACGAGCTCTACCTCGTCTACAACGTGCGTGACGTGCAGCAGACCCTCGACTTCGTGCAGCAGACCCTGCTGATCGGCTCGCTGCTGCTCGTCGGCACGATCGGGCTCGTCACCTACTTCGTGACGCGGCTCACGATCGGCCCCGTGCGCATGGCGGCCGAGACGGCCGAGAAGCTCGCCGAGGGCGAGCTCGACCGCCGCATCCCCGAGAAGGGGGAGGACGTCATCGCGACCCTCGCCCGCTCGTTCAACCGCATGGCCGACAGCCTCCAGCGGCAGATCACCCAGCTCGCCGCGCTCTCGCGCGTTCAGCAGCGGTTCGTGAGCGACGTCAGCCACGAGCTGCGCACGCCGCTCACCACCATCCGGCTCGCGGGCGACGTGCTCTACGAGCAGCGCGACCAGTTCAGCCCCACCACCGCGCGCACCGCCGAGCTGCTGCACGCGCAGGTCGACCGCTTCGAGTCGATGCTCGCCGACCTGCTCGAGATGAGCCGCTACGACGCGGGCGCGGTCGACATCGACGCCGAGCCGACCAACCTCGTGCGGCTCGTGGAGGAGTCGCTCGCCGGCATCCGCCCCCTGGCCGACGAGAAGGGCAGCGAGCTGCGCCTCGTCGCCCCGGGCGGCTACTTCGAGGCGGAGGTGGATGCGCGCCGCATCCGGCGCATTCTGCAGAACCTGTTGGGCAACGCCGTCGACCACGGCGAGGGGCGGCCGATCGTCGTGCACGTCGACAGCGACGCGACCGCCGTGGCGATCGCCGTGCGCGACTACGGTGTCGGCATGGATGCCGCGCAGCTCGAGCGCGTGTTCGACCGCTTCTGGCGCGCCGACCCGTCGCGCCAGCGCACAACGGGCGGTACCGGCCTGGGGCTCGCGATCGCGACGGAGGACGCGCAGCTGCACAACGGCACCCTCGACGTGTGGTCGCAGCCGGGGGAGGGCAGCTGCTTCCGCTTGACCCTGCCGCGCGAGCGGGGCGCCCGCGTTGACCACTCGCCGATCGACCTGCCCCCGGCCGAGCCCAGCGATGAGGTCGGCGCGCTGCTCGCGGGAGGTGACGACGATGCGTGAGGCACGCTGGCGGCGCGGGATGCGCGCTCTGCTCGTAGCGGCGGCCACGCTGCCCGCCCTGCTCGTCGCAGGCTGCGTCTCGGTGCCGTTCTCGAGCGGTGTCGAGGTCGGCGGTGCCGTCGACGCCGATGTCGATGTTGAATTCGACTCCTTGCCCTCCGGGCCGAGCGAAGGGGCCTCGCAAGAAGAGATCTTGAGTGGCTTCCTCGCCGCGACAACCGCGGCGCAAGACAACTACCGCATCGCTCGCTCGTTCCTCGCCGACGACGTGGCCGACGTCTGGAACCCCTACGACAGCACGCTCGTGCGGGCGCGCGAAGGCACCGTCGTGCGTCTTGGCGACGAGACGCTCGAGTACAGCGTGCCGATCGTCGCCTCGGTCGACGCGGTCGGGCGGTACTCGGTGGCCGACAGCACGGCCAGCCAGACCCTGCCCGCCTTCCGGTTCGTGCAAGAGGAGGGGGAGTGGCGCATCGCCGAGCTCGGTGACGGCATCCTGATCTCGCAGCAGGCGTTCCCGAGCGCCTTCAGCCAGCACACGATCTACTACTGGGACGCCGCGTTCCGCAATCTCGTGCCCGACCTGCGCTGGTTCCCCACCAGGTCGGAGGTCGCGACGCGCATCGTGCGCGCCGTGCTCGAGCCGCCGACCAGCTGGCTCGGCCAGGGCGCGACGGTATCGGCGATCCCGGCCGGCACACAACTCGCGCTCGCGCCCGTCACCGTCGACGACGGCATCGCCCGCATCGACCTCACCGGCGAGGTGCTGTCGCTCAGCGACCGCGACCGGCAGCGCTTGCGCCTGCAGTTGGCGGCGAGCTTGCGGGCCGTGAGCGGTGTCGTCGGCGTCGAAATCACCGTGGCGGAAAACCTCGTGAGCATCCCCGAGTGGACAGCGGGCGCGCCCGACATCGTGCCGCAGGTCGACCCGCGCGTGCTGCTGCGCACCGACGACGCCTTCGGCTTCGCGACCGGCGGCGAGATCGAGCCGCTCGGCACGCTCAGCGCGCGCGTGCTCGAGCTGGGGGCGACCGCCGTGACGGTCGCCTCGGGTCGCAACCTCGCCACGGTTCTGACCCCCGCGGGCGCGTGGGCGATCGCGATCGGCGACGCCGAGCCCGCGCTGCTCGACGACCGGCCCGGGCTCATCGCCCCGAGCATCGACGGCTACCAGTTCGTCTGGACGGTGCCCGCCGCCTCGCCCCGCGCCCTGCGGGCGACCGAGCTCGACGGCACCGTGCACGCGGTCGAGGCCGAGCTGCCGGCGGGCAGCCGCATCGTGTCGCTCGCGGTCTCGCGCGACGACGCGCGCGTGCTGCTCATGCTCGACGGTCAGGGCGGTCCGCGCCTCGTCGTGGCCGCGGTGGTGCGCGACGAGACCACGGGCATCCCGGTGCGGCTCGGCGAGCTGCGCGACCTGCCGCTCAACGGCGACATCGCCGTGGCCGCCGCGTGGGTCGACGAGGTGCGTGTCGCCTCGGTCACCCGCACCGACGAGCAGACGCTCGTCGAGCTGCACGAGATCGGCGGCCGCAGCCGCCCGCTCGGCCTGCCGCGCGACGCCGTGCAGATCGTCGGCGGCAACGGCGGCGTCGACGGCATCCGCGTGCTCGGCGCCGACGGCATCGTGTTCGAGCCGCGCGGCTCGGGCTGGCAGAGCACTGGCCTGCGCGCCTCCTTCCTCGGCACGCAGCAGTAGGCGGCTCTGCACCGATCGCATCGCGGCGCGCGGGATGCGGGCCGCGGTGTGCGAGCGTGCGCGGCATGCCTGCCGCTCACCTGATCTCCGCCGCTCGCGGTGCGCTCGCGACCGTGCTGCCTGCCGCTCGCGGTGCGCTCGCGGACGCGTGGGCGCTCGTCGCCCCCGTCGACTGCGCCGGATGCGGAGCCCCCGACCGCGCCCTCTGCCCCGCCTGCACGCACGCCGTGCAGCCGTCGCCCCGCCACGCGCTGCTCGCCCTGCACGACGGCGCTCCGCCGGTGCCGGTCGTCGCCGGGCTCGCCTACACCGGGGTGGCGCGGGCCGCGCTGCTCGCGCTCAAGGGTGACGGGCGCACCGAGCTCGCGCGCCCGCTCGCCGGGGCGCTGCGCACCGCCGTCGAGCGGGCGTGGCCGCCCGGCGGCGCCGAGCTGCTGGTGCCCGTGCCCGGCTCCCGCACGGGCACGGCCGCGCGCGGCTTCGGGCCCGCCGTCCTGCTCGCCCGGCGCGCCGGGCTCGCTACCACCGCGGGCCTGCGGGCGGTCGACGCCGGGCCGCAGCAGAAGGGGCGCGGGCTCGCCGCGCGGCTGGCGGCGGAGCATCCGCGATTCGTCGCCCGCCCTCGCGTGCGGGGCGCGCGCGTTGTGCTCATCGACGACGTGATCACGAGCGGGGCCACGCTGCGCGCGGCCGCGCGCGCGCTGCGGGCGGGCGGCGCCGAGGTCGTCGCGTGCGCCGCGCTGGCCGCGACACCGCGCCGGGTCGGCCCGTCGAGCATCCCCTGGAGATCCATAGCGGGCAATGACGAAAGACCCGGTGACAATGTCGCCCGCGAGGGCTACCGTGAGGGAAAGGAGGCGTGATCACTCGCCTGACCGACAGGCGACACGCTCTCGGCTCAGGAGGTTGACGTGGACATCACCATCACCGGACGCAACATCGGCATCACCGACCGGTTCCGCGATTACGTCACCGAGAAGGCCGAGAAGGTGGCCCACCTCGCCGACCGAGCGCTCGCGCTCGAGGTCAAGGCCTCGCGCCACCACGAGAAGAGCGCCGGCCGCACGCCCGAGGACGACCGCGTCGAGCTGACGCTCGTCGGCCCCGGCCCGGTGATCCGCGCCGAGGCGTCGGGCAGCGACAAGTACGTCGCCTTCGATCTCGCGATCGACAAGCTGATGGAGCGCGTGCGCCGCGCCAAGGACAAGCGCAAGGTGCACCGCGGCAACCACCGCCCGGTCTCGCTGCACGAGGCCTCGGCCGACGGCTTCCGGGTGATCGACATCACGCCGGCCGATCCGGAGATCATCCAGAAGGTCGCGACCGGGGCGATCCCGATCCAGCGCGAGGAGGAGGCCGAGGAGGTCTACACGCCGGTCGTGGTGCGGCAGAAGGTGTTCCCGGCCGAGGCGATGACTGTCGACGAGGCGGTCGACCAGCTCGAGCTCGTCGGCCACGACTTCTTCCTCTTCATCGACGCCGCCACCGACCGGCCGAGCGTCGTCTACCGGCGTCAGGGCTGGAACTACGGCGTCATCGGCCTCGAGGCCGAGCAGGCTCAGGCGGTGGCGGGCGGGCGTCGCGGCCGCTGAACCTTCGGCTCGTACCCCGAGGGGCACGGATGCGGCGCTCACGCTGAGCCCCGCATCCGTGCCGCCCCCGCCCCTCCCGCCCGCGCTCGTGCCGCCCGCGCAATGCCGCGCTTGCTAGCATGGGCGCGCCGCGAACCGCGGTGGTCTGCGGCGTGCCCAGGCCCGGCCAGCGCCGCCCCCGGCGCGGCCTGACGAGTGGAGTGACCGAAGTGGCGAATGTTCTCGAGCGTGTACTGCGGGTCGGCGAAGGCCGCACCCTCCGCCGGCTGAAGGCCTACGCCGAAGCGATCAACCAGCTCGAGGACGACTTCAGCGACCTCACCGACGACGAGCTGCGCAACGAGACCGTCGAGCTGCGCGAGCGCTACGGCAACGGCGAGTCGCTCGACGACCTGCTGCCCGAGGCCTTCGCGGCGGTGCGCGAGGCGGCGAAGCGCACGC
Source organism: Microbacteriaceae bacterium (assembly GCA_027490915.1). Lineage (GTDB taxonomy): Bacteria > Actinomycetota > Actinomycetes > Actinomycetales > Microbacteriaceae > Microcella. The sequence continues at coordinate 12,422 of JAIXXG010000003.1, read as the reverse complement.
TCGGCATGCGGCACTTCGACGTGCAGCTCATGGGCGGTGCGGCCCTGCACCTGGGCAACATCGCCGAGATGAAGACCGGTGAGGGCAAGACCCTCGTCGCGACCCTCGCCGCCTACCTCAACGCGATCCCGTCGCGCGGCGTGCACGTCGTCACCGTCAACGACTACCTCGCCAGCTACCAGAGCGAGCTCATGGGCCGCATCTTCCGCGCCCTCGGCATGACCACCGGCTGCATCCTCTCGGGCCAGACGCCCGAGGTGCGCCGCCAGCAGTACGCGGCCGACATCACCTACGGCACCAACAACGAGTTCGGCTTCGACTATCTGCGAGACAACATGGCGTGGCAGACGGCCGACATGGTGCAGCGCGGCCACTTCTTCGCGATCGTCGACGAGGTCGACTCGATCCTCATCGACGAGGCGCGTACGCCACTCATCATCTCGGGCCCCTCGAGCGGCGAGGCCAACCGCTGGTTCACCGAGTTCGCGCGCATCGCCACGAAGCTCGAGCCGGGCGTCGACTACGAGGTCGACGAGAAGAAGCGCACCGTCGGTGTGCTCGAGCCGGGCATCGAGAAGGTCGAAGACCACCTCGGCATCGACAACCTCTACGAGTCGGCGAACACGCCCCTCATCTCGTTCCTCAACAACGCCATCAAGGCCTCGGCGCTGTTCAAGCGCGACAAGGACTACGTGGTGATGAACGGCGAGGTGCTCATCGTCGACGAGCACACCGGCCGCATCCTGGTCGGCCGCCGCTACAACGAGGGCATCCACCAGGCGATCGAGGCGAAGGAGGGCGTGACGGTCAAGGCCGAGAACCAGACGCTCGCCACCGTCACGCTGCAGAACTACTTCCGGCTCTACACGAAGCTCTCGGGCATGACCGGTACGGCCGAGACCGAGGCCGCCGAGTTCATGAGCACCTACAAGCTCGGCGTCGTGCCGATTCCGACCAACCTGCCGATGCAGCGCATCGACCAGCCTGACCTCGTCTACAAGAACGAGCAGGTGAAGTTCGAGCAGGTGGCGGAGGACATCCTGCAGCGCCACGCCACCGGCCAGCCGGTGCTCGTGGGCACGACGAGCGTCGAGAAGAGCGAGCACCTGTCGCGCCTGCTCGCCAAGCGCGGGGTGAAGCACGAGGTGCTCAACGCCAAGAACCACGCGCGCGAGGCCGCGATCATCGCCCAGGCCGGGCGCCTCGGCGCCGTCACCGTCGCCACCAACATGGCCGGTCGTGGCACCGACATCATGCTCGGCGGCAACGCCGAGTTTCTCGCCGTCACCGAGATGAACGCGAAGGGCCTCTCGCCCGTCGAGACCCCCGACGAGTACGAGGCGCAGTGGGATGCGGTGTTCGAGCGCGTCAAGGCCCAGGTGGCGGAGGAGGCCGCAAAGGTCATCGCCGTCGGCGGCCTGTACGTGGTCGGCACTGAGCGCCACGAGTCGCGCCGCATCGACAACCAGCTGCGCGGTCGCTCGGGCCGTCAGGGCGACCCGGGCGAGAGCCGCTTCTACCTCTCGCTGCAGGACGACCTCATGCGCCTGTTCAACGCGGGTGCCGCCGAGGCCCTCATGAGCCGCTCGAACGTGCCGGAGGACCTCGCCATCGAGTCGAAGGTCGTCAGCCGCGCGATCCGCTCGGCGCAGTCGCAGGTCGAGGCGCGCAACGCCGAGATCCGCAAGAACGTGCTCAAGTACGACGACGTGCTCAACCGCCAGCGCGAGGCGATCTACACCGACCGTCGCCACATTCTCGAGGGCGACGACCTGCAAGACCGCGTGCAGACGTTCATCGAGCAGGTCATCACCGAGATCGTCGAGACCCACACCTCGGCGGGGCACAGCGACGAGTGGGACTTCGAGCAGCTCTGGACCGAGCTCAAGACCCTCTACCCGATCAGCCTCACCATCGATGAGGTCATCAGCGAGGGCGGCACCAAGCTGACCCCCGCCTTCCTCATCCGCGAGATCACGAGCGACGCGAAGCTCGCCTACGAGCGCCGCGAGGAGAGCCTGGGCCGCACGGCGACCCGCGAGCTCGAGCGCCGCGTGGTGCTGAGCGTCATCGACCGCCGCTGGCGCGACCACCTCTACGAGATGGACTACCTCAAGGACGGCATCGGCCTGCGCGCGATGGCGCAGCGCGACCCGCTCGTCGAGTACCAGCGCGAGGGCTATGCGCTCTTCCAGTCGATGATGAGCGCGATCCGCGAAGACGCGGTCGGCTTCCTCTTCAACCTCGAGGTCGAGGTGACGGCGTCGACCGGCCAGGCGCAGGTGACGGCGAAGGGCCTCAACCAGCCGCAGACGCCGCAGAACCTCAGCTACACGGCGCCGTCGGCCGACGGCGACGTCGAGGTGCGCAACCAGCGCGGCCAGGTGCTGCAGGCCCCGACGGATGCGGCTCGCCGCGCCCAGCCCCAGGTCTCCGCCGCATTCGGTGGCCCGGCCGCGGCCCCGGCCGTAGGTGCCGCGCCCACGCGCCGCGCCGCGCAGGGCCAGCCGCAGGGCGGCCAGGGCGGTGCGCAGCAGACGGGAGCGTTCGGGCAGAAGCAGCCCGCCGCGCCCGCCGGCCCGGCCCCGGTGAACCGCGCCCAGCGTCGCGCCCAGGAGAAGAAGAAGGGCCGCTAGCCCCGCACGGCGCGCCTCCGCCTGCCGTGGCCGGTGCCGCGGGATGCGGAGCTAGAGCACCGAGATGGCGCTGGCGCGCCAGCGCCGGTCGAGCCCCTCGAGCCGGATCGCCACGGCACGAGCCCGAGCGCGGCTGGTGACGACCACGACGGCTTCGATGACGCCGTCGCGCGGGCCGGTGATGCGGGGCTCGCCGACGGCGAAGGTCGGGCGCACCGTCGGCGCGCCGCGGGCGGCCCGGGCGCGGGCGCTGATCGAGGCCCGGGTGAGCAGGGTGCGGTAGACGTCGTCGGTGACCCATCGGGCGATCTGCTCGAGGTCGCGGGCGCCGGCGAGAATCTCGATGACGCAGCGAGTGAGGTTCTCGATGAGGGGTCGGGGGTCGGGCAGGTCGGCCGTGGAGGTCGGCTGGTAGTCGAAGAACTCCTCGTGCGCGATGCGGGCCTTCGCGCCGCGGCCCCGAGGTGCTGCGGGCGTTGCGGCGCTGCCACCGGCGGCGCCGATGTCGACAGCGGCGCTGAGGCCGGCTGAGGCGGCGGTAGCGGTCATGGCGAACTTCTGAACGGCGGACACTGTCGGCTCCTCTTCCCCCGAACCGGCGTGCGGTCGAACGGTCGCTGCGGCCTGACCGCCGCCCCCCTGGGCAGTAGACCGATTGGTTCACCCCGAGCGGGGTGGCACTACTCAAGCAGACGATTGCTCACTCGTAAAGAGGAATCCTCGAACTGTGGAGAACTGTGTCGTGGCCGTCGGGGGCGGTCGCTACCGTCGCCCCCATGCGCTGGGACCACCTCTTCGACGACCTCTCCGCCCAGCTCGAGCACGAGCTGCAGACCGAGCAGGCCGACCTCGAGCACGAGGAGGAGCGCCTGCGCCTCGGGAGGCTTCCGCTGCGCGAGCGCCTGCTCGCCCTGCGCTCCAGCGCCGAGGGGGTGGTGCGCCTGCGGCTGGTCTCCGCCGAGACCGTGGCCGTGCGGCTCGTGACGGTGGGCCGCGACTGGGTGGCCGGGTCGATCGAGGGCGCCTACCCGGGTGCCGCATCCGGTGCCCAGGCGGCGATCCCGTTCACGGCGATCGACGGCGTGCTGCTGACCCCCGAGCAGGCGGCCCTCTCGGTCGAGCCGATCGCCGAGCGATCCGAGCTCGGGGCGCGCCTCGGTCTCGCGTTCCTGCTGCGCGACCTCTGCCGCCGCCGCGCGACGGTCGCGGTGCGCACACGCGGCGGTGCGGTCACCGGCACGATCGATCGGGTGGGGCGCGACCACCTGGATGTCGCCGAGCACGACCCCGAGGTGCCGCGCCGCGCACGGGCGGTCAGGCAGGTGCGCGTGGTGCCGCTCGACCAGGTGGTGATGGTGACGATCTAGCGCCGGCTGCGGCGCTCGCCGAACAGCTCGGTCACGCTGGCGCTCTGCGCCTCGTTCCACAGCGCCATGCGCCGGGCCTCGTCGTACTTGTCCGCGATGAACGACTCGAGCACCGCATGCTCGACGCGCCACTGGCCGATCGTACCGAGGCGGATCGCCGGAAGCTCGCCGGAGCGCACGAGCGCCACCACCTCGGCGGCCGTCAGCGCCAGCACCTCGGCGACGTCGGTGAGCGTCAAGAACCGCCCGGGCTGCGGTGTCGACGGATCGGTCATGGCTCCAGTATCGACCTCGGGGGCGCGTCGGGCCGGGCGTGTGGATAACTGCGGCACCGCATCCCGCGCCTCGTCAGGATCGGTCGCGGCCGCACTTGCCGGCCGCGCCCGCTCACCGTCTCAGCCTGGAGCCCGCATGTCTGCTTCTGCACCGCCCTCCGTCTCGCCGCCTCCCCGGCGGCGCATCGATGCCCGCCTGATCGTCGGACTCGTGCTGGTCATGGCGTCGATCGCGGCGGTCGTCGGCATCGTCGGGGTCGCCGATGAGGGGGAGGAGGTGCTCGTCGCGCCGCGCTCCCTCACGGCGGGGGAGGAGCTGCAGCTCGACGACCTGGAGGTGCGCCGCGTCTCGCTCGGTGTCGAGGGGCACGGCTACGCGCGACCGTCCGACCTGCCGGCCGAGGGCGTGGTGGTCGCCCGGCCGCTTGCGGCGGGCGAGCTCGTGCCGCTGAGCGCGCTCGGCGATGCCCGCGGCACGACGGCCACGACCGTCGTGGTCGCGCTCTCGACGCCGCTCGGCGCCACGGTGGGGGCGGGCGACGCGCTCGACCTCTGGTCGGCGCCCGCCATCGACGGCGGTCGCTTCGGGGCGCCCGTCGTCATCGCCTCCAACGCCCAGCTGGTGCGCACGATCGTCGACGACGGCATCGTGGCTGGCGACGACGGAGGCCGCATCGAGCTGCTGGTTCCGCGTCGCGATATCGCGCGCATCCTGCACGCGCTGGCCAATGGGGATGCGCTGGCCGCCGTTCCCGTCGCGCTCACGATCGGCGGCTGAGGTGCTCGTCGCACTCGCTGCCCCCGGTTTCGATGCCGACGCGGTCGAGCTCGCACTGCTGAGGGCCGGCCACACTCTGGCGTGGCGCGCGAGCGACGTCGACGAGGCGATGACCCAGCTCGCCGCCCGCGCGCCGGAGGTGCTGGTCGTCGGCGACCATCCCGCGGTCGCGACCCCGAGCCTCATCGGCGCGTGCGACCTGCTCGGCGTGCGCGCCTGCCTGCTCGTCGCCGCCGGGGTGCAGCCCTCGGCGGCTGCCCAGCGACTCGGGCTGCTCGACGTGTTGCTCGCCGGCCCCGACGGTGTCGACGTGCGGGCCCTCGCCGGACTCGGCGGCCCGACGGTCGACCGCGCGCCCGCGCCCGTTACCGTGCCCGTTACCGTGCCCGCGCCCGACCCGGCGGCGTGGTCGCCGGAGGTCGGGCCGGCGGCTGCCGTCGACAGCGCGTTCGAGAGCGCGGCCGCTGCCCCTGCCCCGACGCCGGCAGACCCCGCGCGTGAGCCCGAAGCCTCCGTCGTCTCCGCGCCCACGGGGGAATCGCCGCGGCACCCGCGCGTCATCGTGGTGTGGGGCCCTGCCGGTGCCCCGGGCCGCACGACGCTCGCGATCGGCCTGGCCGCCGAGCTTGCCGCCCGCGGCCGAGCAGTGTGCCTCATCGACGCCGACACCTACGGCGGTACGGTGGCACCCGCGCTCGGGCTGCTCGACGAAGCGCCCGGCTTCGCGGCCGCGTGCCGCCTCGCCGGGTCGGAGTCGCTCACGATGGCCGAGCTCGACCGCGTCGCCCAGCAGGCGGGCGGCGAGGGCGGTGCGCCGTTCGCCGTGCTCACCGGCATCGGTCGCCCGCATCGCTGGCCCGAGTTGTCGACAGGCCGGGTGACGGCCGTGCTCGACCGGGCGCGGCGCTGGCGCGAGGTGATCGTGGTCGACGCGGGCTTCAACCTCGAGACCGATGAAGAGGTCAGCAGCGACCTGGCGGCACCCCGCCGCAACGCCGCGACCGTGGCCGCGCTGCGCTCCGCCGACCAGGTGGTGGCGGTCGGGGGCGGCGACCCCATCGGCCTCGCGCGGCTGCTGCGCTCGCACGGCGAGCTGCTCGAGGTGGCGGAGGGCGCGCGGGTGCGGGTGGTGATCAACCGTGTGCGGGCATCCGTGCTCGGCATCGATCCGCGCGGGCAGGCGCGGCAGACGCTCGAGCGGTTCGCGGGCATCCGCGATGCGGTGCTGATCGAGAACGATGCGGATGCCGCCGACCTCGCCCTGCTCACCGCCCGGCCGGTCACGATGGCCGCGCCCCGCAGCGCGTTGACCCGCGGCATCGCCGAGCTCGCTGACGCGATCGGGTTCGCGCGCGCCCCGGCGACGAGCGCCGGGCCGCGCTGGGCTCGGCGTCGCGCCGGCTAGCCGCGTGCCCGCGCCGAGGTCGCGCCGGCCTCGGCCTCGACACGCACTAGCCTGGAGCCGTGTCGACGCTCTCTGATCTGGTGCACGAGCACAGCGATGCCGACGAGACCGACATCGAGTGGCTGCACCTGCTGCTGGCCGACGGGCAGCTGATCGCCGACCTCGCCTTCGCCGACATCGTGCTGTGGGTGCCGACGCGCGCGGGCACGTTCATCGCCGTCGGGCATGCGCGCCCCAGCAGCTCGGCCACCCTCTTCTACCGCGACTTCGTGGGGCAGGAGGTGCGGCCCGAGTGGCGCCGTCAGGTGACGCAGGCCTACGAGAGCGCGCAGATCGTCGACTCGTCGTCGCCCGACTGGTACGAAGAGACGCCCACGCGCGTGCGGGCTGTTCCGGTGGTGCGGCGCCCGGGGCGCGATGGCACGGGCGTTCGCGAGCATCCCATCGCCATCATCACCCGGCACACCAACCTCAGCGAAGCGCGCATGCCGAGCCGGCAAGAGTTGACCTTCAATGAGTGCGCCAACGACCTGTTCGCCATGATCGCCGCCGGCGACTTCCCCGATCTCGCCGCGCCGAGCGGGCCGCGCCGCGGCGCCCCGCGCGCCAACGACGGCCTCGTGCGGCTCGACCTCGACGGCACCGTCACCTTCGCCAGCCCCAACGGGCTGAGCGCGTTCAACCGCATGGGCTTCGCGGGCGAGCTCGAAGGGCAGTCGCTCGCCTCGGTCACCACGCGGCTGCTCGCCGGCCGGCCGCAGCAGGTCGACGAGTCGCTGCCGCTCGTCGTCACCGGGCGCGCGCCGTGGCGCACCGACATCGAGTCGCGCGGGGTGACGGTGACCCTGCGCACGATCCCGCTGTTCCGCGACGGCACGCGCATCGGCGCGATCGTGCTCGTGCGCGACGTCACCGAGGTGCGGCACCAAGAGCGCGAGCTCATCACGAAAGACGCGACGATCCGCGAGATTCACCACCGGGTGAAGAACAACCTGCAGACGGTCGCGTCGCTGCTGCGCATCCAGGCCCGGCGCTCGCACGCCGAGGGCACGCGCGACGCGCTCACCCAGGCCATGCGCCGCGTCGCCGCCATCGCCGTGGTGCACGACACCCTCAGCGAGGGCCTCAGCCAGAACGTCGACTTCGACGTGGTGTTCTCGCGCGTGCTCATGCTGATCGCCGAGGTCGCGTCGAGCCACAACACCGTCGTGCGACCCGTCTCGACCGGAACCTTCGGCACCCTGCCCAGCGAGTACGCCACGCCGCTCGCGCTCGCCCTGACCGAGCTCGTCACCAACGCCGTCGAGCACGGCCTCGAGGGGCGGCCCGACGGCGAGGTCGAGATCATCGCCTCGCGCAGCGACGACGCGCTCTCGGTGAAGGTGCGCGACAACGGCGGCGGCATGCCCGAGGGCAAGGTCGGCTCGGGGCTCGGCACGCAGATCGTGCGCACCCTGATTCAGGGCGAGCTCGGCGGAACCATCGACTGGCACACCCTCGAAGGCGAAGGCACCGAGGTGACCATCGACGTGCCGCTGCTGTACCTGCAGAAGCGGCGGGCCTGAGCGCCGCATCCCGCGCCCCGCTCTGCGCGCGCGCCGACCGTCGGCAGACAGCACGACGCCCCGGTCGCATCGCAGGGATGCGGAGCCGGGGCGTCAGGCGCGCGACAGGTCTCGCGGGGCGGGGGTCAGGAGGCGCGGCGGGCGCGAGCCGCGCGGCGCTTCAGCGCACGCCGCTCGTCTTCGCTGAGGCCGCCCCACACGCCCGAATCCTGGTTGGTCTCGAGGGCGTACTGCAGGCAGGTCTCGGTGACCGAGCAGCGGCCGCAGACGGCCTTGGCCTTCTCGATCTGGTCGACCGCGGGGCCGGTGTTGCCGACCGGGAAGAACAGCTCGGGGTCAGCGGTGAGGCAGGCGGCTTTGTCGCGCCAATCCATGAGGCAGTGCTCCTTTGTGTTGTGCAGCAGCACGCCATCAGAGGGTTGAACGACGCGCCACAAGAACCGGGTTTTCACCGGCTCGCAGGTGAGAGAGAAGAAGACCTGGGAAGTCGCCCACCGCTTTGTAGGCGTCACATCAACCGCTTAAAGCGTCCCATAGGCTGGGCGCCAAATCAATAGTTTTGTATCGGGTGGTTCATGTGAGCGAAACACGGCGTTCATCTCTGGTCACCGTTCTGGTGGTGCTGCTCGCCGGCCAGACGGCCCTGCTGATCGGCCTGACGGCCTTCCTCGTCATCGAGCTGCTGCTCGCCGAGGCGCAGTTCCCTCCGACGGCGATCGCGCTCACTGTGCTCGTGCTGCTGATCGCCATGTGGCTCGTCGCGATGACCGTGGGCGTGCACCGCGGCCGCGCCTGGACGCGCGGCAGCGTGCTCACCTACCAGTTTCTGCAGCTGGCCATCGGGGTCGGCAGCATCCAGGGGTTCATCCCGCGCCCCGACATCGGCTGGTGGGTGATCGGCACCGCCGTGCTGGGGCTGATCCTCATCCTCAGCACGCCGGTGACGCGGTGGCTCGACCAGCGCGACTAGCGCGCTGGCGCAGCCCGGCCTCTCGTCGAGGCCGAGCACCGCGCCCGTCGGGCCCGGCCTCTAGTCGAGGCCCAGCTTCTTGCGCAGGCTCGCGACGTGGCCGGTGGCCTTGACGTTGTAGAGGGCGTGCTCGATCGCGCCCTTCTCGTCGATGACGAACGTCGAGCGGATCACGCCCATGACGGTCTTGCCGTACATCGACTTCTCGCCGTAGGTGCCGTAGGCGTTGTGCACGGCGAGGTCGGGGTCGCTGAGCAGCGGGAAGGGCAGGTGCTCCTCCTCCGCGAACTTCTGCAGCGCATCCGGCCCGTCTTTCGACACGCCCAGCACGGTGTAGCCGGCGCTCTTCAGCGAGGCCAGGTTGTCGCGGAAGTCGCAGGCCTGCGTCGTGCAGCCCGGGGTGCTCGCGGCCGGGTAGAAGTACAGCACCACCTTCTGGCCGGCGAAGTCGGCGAGCGAGACGTGCGCGCCGTCTTTGTCGGGCAGCGTGAAGGCGGGGGCAGGGGTGCCGGGCTCGAGGCGGGTCGCGGTCATGGGGGCTCCTTCGGTCGGACGCGGTCGGTACCTGCGTGGTCAATGCCTGCAAGGTCGGTGCACAGTGTATGGATGCCCGCCGCACGACGGCTGAGCGCCGACCGTGAACCGCGCGGGGTGGGGGAGCGGTGCATCGCGGGCCGCACGCGGGCGGGCGCGGGCACGACCGCGCCACGCACCCGCCACCCGCGCGCCACGGCGTCGTCGCCCGCCGTTCACGCCCCGCGCCTACCGTCGGCGTCATGCGGATCTCGGTGTTCGGGTGCGGGTATCTCGGAGCAGTTCACGCGGCGGCCATGGCCGAGCTCGGCCACGAGGTGGTGGGCATCGACGTCGACCCGCTGAAGATCGACTCGCTCGCGAAGGGCCAGGCGCCGTTCTTCGAGCCGGGGCTCGCCGAGCTGCTCGAGCGGGGCATCAGCAGCGGGGCCCTGACGTTCAGCACCGACCCCGAGGCCGCGCGCGGCGCGGCCGTGCACTTCATCGCGGTGGGCACGCCTCAGCAGGCCGACGGTGCCGCCGACCTGCGCTTCGTGCACGCCGCCCTCGACGCGGTGCTCGCGATCGCGCAGCCCGGCGACGTCGTGGTGGGCAAGTCGACCGTTCCGGTGGGCACGGCGCACGCCCTGCGCCCCGCCGTCGAGCGGGCGGGGGCCCGCCTGGCGTGGAACCCCGAGTTCTTGCGCGAGGGCTTCGCCGTGCGCGACTCACTCGAGCCCGACCGCATCGTCTACGGCGTGGCCGAGGGCGACACGACGAGCGCCGCGGTGCTCGACCGCGTCTACGCCGAGCTGCTGATCGCCGGCAGCCCGCGCATGGTCACCGACCTCGCCACCGCCGAGCTGGTCAAGGTGGCCGCCAACGCCTTTCTCGCCACGAAGATCTCGTTCATCAACGCGATGGCCGAGATCGCCGAGGTCGTCGGCGCCGACGTCACGCAGCTGGCCGACGCGATCGGGCACGACGCGCGCATCGGCCGCCGCTTCCTGAACGCCGGCATCGGCTTCGGCGGCGGGTGCCTGCCGAAAGACATCCGCGGCTTCGTCGCCCGGGCGGAAGAGCTCGGCGTCGGCCCGGCCCTCGACTTCCTCCGCGACGTCGATGCCGTCAACCTGCGCCGCCGCGACCGCGTGGTGGCGCTCACCCGCGAGGCGCTCGGCGGCACGCTGCGCGGGCGCCGCATCGCCGTGCTGGGGCTCGCGTTCAAGCCCGACTCGGACGACGTGCGCGACTCGCCCGCCCTCGATGTGGCTCGTCGCCTCGCGGCCGAGGGTGCGCGCGTCGTCGCCACCGACCCCGCCGCCGTCGAGACCGCGCGGCCCGTCGCGCCCGCGCTCGACTACCGCGCCGGCGTGATCGAGGCGGTCACCGCGGCCGACGCCGTGCTCGTGCTGACCGAGTGGCAGCAGTACCGCGAGCTCGATCCGGTCGCCCTCGCGGCGCTGGTGGGCGGCCGCATCGTCATCGATGGGCGGTTGTGCCTGGATGCTCAGCGCTGGCAGGCCGCCGGCTGGCAGTACCTCGCCCCCGGGCGCATCACTGACCGCTCTCGCGCTCTTCTCGGCGTCTGACCACCCGCGACACGACGGCGTCGACGGCGAGCCCGAGCACGATCGCGACGCCGACGGCGATGACGATCGCGAGCACGGGGGTCTCGGCCAATGCGGCGCCGACGACGGCGCCGACGATCACGTTGTAGAGCGCCCAGGCGAGGCCCGCCGCGGCCGACAGGGGCAGAAAGCGGCGCACGGGCAGCCCGCTCGCTCCCGCCGCGAGGTTGACGGCGATGCGGGCGAACGGCACGTAGCGCGCCGTGAAGATCAGCACGGCCGTGCGCGTCAGCACCGTGCGGCGCGCCCGCTCGAGCGCCCGCCCGACGGCGCCGGTGCGCTGCCAGTGCCAGCGGTCGAGCCCGACCCGTCGGCCGATGGCGAAGCACAGGGCGTCGCCGATGATCGCGCCGACCGCCGCCACGAGCACCACGGGCGCGAGCGCCGGCGACCCGGTTGCCGCCCACGCCGCGCCGAGGGCGACGACGAGCGTCTCGCTGGGCAGCACGACGAGAAAGGCATCTCCGACGACGAGCGCGAGCAGTGCGGGCAGCAGCCAGGGGGAGGACACGAGCTCGAGCACCACCGCGTCATCCACCCGCCCGTTCTACGGGCTGTCGGCGAGCGGCGGGCGAACATCCCGTGAACAGTGCGTCGCAGGGGGTGCCGCGAGGTGCGTCGGCGCCCGGCCGTGCTCCACGCTGGAGGGGTGAGAGTCGCCCTGGTCGCCGAGACCTTCCTGCCGCAGATGAACGGGGTCGTCGGCTCGCTGCTGCACACGCTGCGGCACCTGCACGCGCACGGGCACGAGGCGCTCGTCATCGCGCCGCGGCACGACGAGTCGCCGGCGGCGCACGTGCTGCACGGCGCCGAGCTGGCCCGGCTGCGGTCGCTGCCGACCCCCGGCTACCCCGAGCTGCGGCTGACGGTGACGACGCCGACGCGGCTCGCGGGAATCCTGCGCGGGTTCCGCCCCGACGTGGTTCACCTGGCCTCGCCCTTTCTGCTCGGGTGGTCGGCGCTGCGGGCGGCCGAGACGGTGGGCGTGCCGACCGTCGCGGTGTATCAGACCGATGTGCCCGGGTACGCGCAGCGCTACGGTATTCCTGCGCTGGCGCCGGCGTTCGCGCGGCATGTGGCGCGCATCCATCGCCGCGCCGATCTGACGCTCGCGCCGTCGACCGCGGCCATCGCCGACCTCGCCGCGCTCGGCGTCGACCGCGTCGAGCGGTGGGCGCGCGGGGTCGACCTCGAGCGGTTCCAGCCCGAGCGGCGCGACGAGGCGTGGCGGCGCGCGCTCGCCCCTCACGGCGAGCTGCTCGTGGGGTTCGTGGGGCGGCTG
>JAIXXG010000028.1 GCA_027490915.1 Microbacteriaceae bacterium | reverse complement strand
GAGCAAGCGCAGACTCGTGCCGATCAGGCCACCGACGAACACGGCCGCGAGCTCGCGCGCTGACACGCGCCGCGCGCTGACGGAAGGCGCCGAACTCATGGGCAGAGCCTAGCCAGCCCCGGGGCCGCGGCCCGCGCCGCTCATTACACTGAGCGAGTGACCGCCGCCCCCGAGACTCGCCGCCGACGCCGCTGGCCGTGGATCGTCGGCGTCATCGTCGCCCTGCTGCTCGCGATCGTCGCGGCCATCGCGCTGCCGATCGTGCTGCACAACCCGCAGGGCTCGTCGGGTCAGGGTCGCGTGCCCGCCGGCGAGTACCCGACCGAGGTGACGGCCACCGGCGACGACGGCCGCGAGCGCACCCTCAGCGTCGCCACCGAGAACGGCAACGTTCCCGACCTCAGCACCGTGGAAGCTGGCGACCGTCTCGTCGTCACCGGCGCCGGCTACGACGGTGACCGCGGCCTCTACGTCGCCGTCTGCCGCATCCCCGACGAGCTCGACGGCAAGCCCGGGCCCTGCCTCGGCGGCGTCGGCTCGCAGGAGGTCGAGCAGTTCGAGGAGGGCGTCGTGCAGTGGGCGCCGTCGAACTGGATCAACGAGGCCTTCGCCTGGCGCCTGTTCGGCGCGCGCAGCTTCGACGACACCGCGACCGGCGCGTTCACCGCCTACATCGAAGTGCCGGCCGCCGCCGACGAGAACGTCGACTGCACGGTCGAGGCCTGCGGGCTCTACACCCGCAACGACCACACCGCCGCCGGCGACCGCGTGCAAGACCTCTACGTGCCGCTCGCCTGGGCCGAGTAGGAGCGCGCTTCCAGATCTGCGGATTGACATGAATGCAGTTCACTTCGATCCGCAGATCTGGAAGGGACCGCGACACGTCGCCGGAGACACATGGTGCCGACGGCCCGCCGGAGGATTCGGCGCCGAAGCGCGCACCCGGGCTCAGCGCAGCGTGCCGCGCAGGCTCTCGCGCAGCGCGGCGAGCGACCGCTCGAGCTCGTCGACCGTGGCGCGCAGCTCGGCGCCGCCGGCCGCGGCCGCGCGCAGCTCGGTGCGGGCATCCTGCCGGAACTCGGCCAGCAGCACCTCGGCGCGCTGCACCTGGGCGCGGGCATCCGAGCGCTCTTCGCTGACGGTCGAGTGCATCGACGCACTGACGGAGGCGGTCGCGTCACGCACGGCGTCGGCCGCATCACGCGCAGCTGTGGTCGCGTCACGTGCGGTCTCGCGCGCGGCCTCGCGGGCCGCATCCGCCGCCGGCCGCCACTCGTCGCGGGCATCGCGCGCCGCCGCCGCAAGCTCGGCCCGCAGCGTCGACATGGCCTCCGTCACCGACGAGCGCACCTCATCGGCCAGCCGTCGCACCGAGTCGCCCAGCCCGGCCTCGATGCCGTCGAGCTCGTCGCGGCGATCCGCCAGCTCCTGCCGCCCGGCGTCGGTGAGGGCGTAGACCGTCTTGCGGCCATCCGACTGCTTCGTCACCAGGCCCTCGGCCTCGAGCTTCGCCAGCCGCGGATAGATCGTGCCCGCCGACGGCACATAGGTGCCGCCGAAGCGATCCTTCAGCGCCTGGATGATCTCGTAGCCGTGCATCGGCCGCTCATCGAGCACGTGCAGCAGGTACAGGCGCAGGTGCCCGTGGCCGAACACCGCGGGGCTCACGACGAGGCCTCGGCGTCGGCGCTGGCCGCGTCGGCCGACTCCGCGTCGGCCGACCCCGTGGCGTCGGATGCGGAGCGCTCGGTGTGCACGACCGACACGTCGCCCGACACCGAGTTCGACTTCAGCTCGGTGAACGAGCCCGCGAGCTGCCCGTAGCGCCCGGTGTAGGTGCCCTTGACGCCCGTGATCTGCGCGTCGTCGAGCTGCAGCCGGCCGGTGAGGGTGCTGATGACGTACTGCGCCGGCACCCCCGCATCCAGCCGCACCGTCAGGTCGCCCGACACCGTGCTGTGCTTGATGCGGTCGGGCGTGCCGCGCAGGTCGGCCACGACATCGGCCGAGACCCCGTCGCAGCTGAACCGCCCGATCTCGCCCGAGACGACGACGTCGCCGCCGACCGTCTGGATGCTGAGGTCGCCGCGGTGGTCGCGCACGCCCACCTCGCCCGTCACGGCGTGCACCGTGAGGTCGCCGACGAGCCCGTCGAGCACGACATCGCCGTTGACGGTGTTGACCGTCGTCGTGCCGTGCACGCCGCTGACCATGGCCTCGGCCGCCACGACGCTCAGCGTCACCGCGGTGACGCGCGGCACGAGGATGCTCACGTCGGCGCGCGCCTTGCCGCTGAACAGGCGGAAGTTGTCGAAGAAGGTCTCCCACTTCAGCTGCGGGTGGTCGACCACCAGGGTGTCGCCCTCGAGCGAGACCTTGAGGTCGCGGCCGGCCACGCTGTGCACGGCGACGCGGGCGCCGGGCTCGTCGTGGGCGACGATGTCGACCTGGCCGCCGATGAGCCCCACCTTGAGGGCGCGCACCAGTTCGAGGTCGATGACGGTGGGTTCGGTGACGATCCACGTCTCCTGGGCCATGACAGTGCTCCTTGCTCGAGCCCGAGGCGGGCATCCATTCGCGATATATCGCGTTGTTGTGAGAGTCACGATATATCGCGTCTGCCCGCCGCGCAAGGGGCGAACGGATGCGGTGCTTGACATTGACGCAACGTCAACCTCTACCGTCGAGGGCATGGAGTGGTCCATCCAGCAGCTCGCCCGCCTGTCGGGTGTCACGAGCCGCACCCTGCGGCACTACGACGACCTCGGGCTGCTGCCGCCGACCCGCGTCGGCGCGAACGGTTACCGGCACTACGACCAGGCCGCGCTCGTGCGCCTGCAGCGCATCCTGCTGCTGCGCGAGCTCGGGCTGGGGCTGCCGGCGATCGCCGAGGTGCTCGACGGGCAGACCGACGACGTCGCCGCGTTGACGGCGCACCGGCTGCTGCTCGAGCAGGAGCGCGAGCGGGTCGACCGGTTGATCGCGAGCGTGACCACGACCATCGAGCGATTGGAGGGAGGTGAAGAACTGATGGCAGAAGAGGCATTCGACGGCTTCGACCACACCGTCTACAAGGAGGAGGTCGAGCAGCGCTGGGGTGCTGACGCCTACGCGCGCAGCGACCGCTGGTGGCGGGGGCTGGGTGCCGATGGCCAGGCGGCGTTCCGCGCCGAGGCCGCGGAGATTCAGACCGGGTTCGCGGCTGCGCACGCGGCGGGCACGCCCGCCGGTGACCCCGCGGTGCAGGCGCTCGCCGCGCGGCACTACGCGTGGGTGCGCGCCGGCTGGGGCGACGTGGCGCCGAGCGCCGAGGCGTACCTCGGGCTCGGCGACATGTACGTCGCCGACCCGCGCTTCGCGAAGCACTACGGCGGCGCCGACGGCGCCGCGTACGTGCGCGAGGCGATGGGCGTCTACGCGGCGAGCGAGCTCGCGTAGAACGGGCCGTGCGTGCGGACGGGTATGGGCCCGTACCCGTCCCGCGCCACGAGCTCGATCGTCGCGACGACGGCCCACAGCGCGAGAGCGCCGAGGGCGATGCCGAGGCCGATCATGCGGTCACCTCCTCCGAACGGGCGACGGTCGGTTCCGGAACCCGCAGCAGCGGCAGCGTCACGCCGACCATGGGGCCGATGAGCAGCGCGAAGGCGACCGTGCCGAACCCGACCGTGCCGCCGAGCAGCCAACCGATGGCCAGTACGGTGACCTCGACGCCCGTGCGCACCTTCCAGATCTTCCAGCCGAAGCGGGCGTGCGCGCCGGTCATGAGCCCGTCGCGCGGGCCGGGGCCGAAGCGGGCGCCGATGTAGAGGCCGGTGGCGACCGCCAGCAGGGCGAGCCCCCCGGCGAACATGAGCCACTGCGCCCAGAGCTGCTCGGGCGTCTCGACCACGAGCATGGCGAGGTCGAGCACGGGCCCGATCAGCAGCACGTTGAGCACCGTGCCGATGCCGGGCTTCTGCTTGATGGGGATCCACAGCAGCAGCACGCCGGCGCCGATGAGCACGACGATGAGGCCGATCGACCAGCCCGTCTGCACCTCGAGGCCCTGCGCGAAGACCGTCCACGGGTCGAGGCCGACGTCGGCCCGGATGAGCAGCGCCACCGCGATGCCGTAGAAGAACAGGCCCAGCAGCAGCTGGCCCCAGCGGCGGACGAGGATGCGGCGCGGTGTCATGTCCGTCATCATCCTCGCGAAATTGGACTTCTTACAAGATGCCAATTCGGGTACGGTGGCCGCATGACGACCCTGTCTGCCCGTACATTGGCCTCTCAACTCGGCGAGTGGCGCCCGAGCGGCACGACGCCGATCTACGAGGCGCTCGCCGACCGCATCCGCCTGCTGATTCTCGACGGCCGCATCACGCTCGGCACGCGCCTGCCCGCCGAGCGCCTGCTCGCCGAGCACCAGTCGCTCAGCCGCACCACCGTCGCCAACGCCTACGCCCGCCTGCGCGAGCTCGGCTTCGCCCAGAGCGTGCGCGGCTCGGGCACCGTCGCCCGCCTGCCGCGCGGCTTCGCGGGCGGGGTTCCGTCGATCGGGGAGGCCGCGGGCCCCGGCATGCTCGACCTCTCGAAGGCGACGCTCCCCGCGATCCCGATCGTCGCCCAGGCCGCGCGCGAGGCCGCCGAGCTGCTGCCCGCCCACCTGCACGAGAGCGGGTTCGACCCGGTGGGCCTGCTCGTGCTGCGCCAGGCTCTCGCCGCCCGCTACACCGCGCGCGGGCTGCCGACCGAGCCCGACGAGATAATGATCACCCTCGGTGCCCAGCACGCCATCGCCCTCGTCGCGCGCACCCTGCTCGCCCGCGGCGACCGTGCTCTCGTCGAGGCGCCGAGCTACCCGCACGCCGTCGAGGCCCTGCAGCTGGCCGGCGCCCGGTTGGTCACCGTGCCGGTGACGACCGACGGCGGCTGGAGCGACGAGGTGCTCGAGCAGGTCGTGCCCCGCACGGCTCCGGCGCTCGCCTACCTGATGCCCGACTTCCACAACCCCACCGGCCGGACGATGCCCGACGACCAGCGGGCCCGCCTGCACGCCCTCGCGGCGGTGCACGGCACCGTGCTGCTCGTCGACGAGACGATGAGCGAACTCGGGTTCGACCGCGCCGAGCAGCCCGCGCCCTTCGCCGTCGGCGCCGCCGAGCGGGGAGCCACCGTGGTCACCGTCGGCTCGGTCGGCAAGAGCATCTGGGGCGGGGTTCGCCTCGGCTGGATCCGCGCCGAGCGCGACCTCATCACGCGGCTCTCGCTCGCGCGCCTCGCGGGCGATCTCGGGTCGCCCCTGCTCGAGCAGCTCGTGCTGCTGCGCCTGCTCGACAGCTACGACCGGGTGCTGGATGCCCGCCGCGAGCAGCTGCGCGCCGGCCACACCCTCATGCTCGCCGAGCTGGCCCAGCGCTTCCCCACCTGGTCGGTGCCGCGTGTGGACGGCGGCCTCAGCCTCTGGGTGAACCTCGGGGCCCCGGTCAGCTCGCAGCTCGCGCTCGCCGCGCGCGCCGAGGGACTGCTCGTCGGTGCCGGCCCGCGCTTCGGCCTCGACGGCGCCTTCGAGCGCTTCGTGCGCCTGCCGTTCTGCCACCCGGCCGAGGTGACGCTCCCGGCCCTCGACCTGCTGCAGCGCGCGTGGCACCGCGTGGCCTCGCGCGAGCCGATCGCGACCTCGGAGGAGCTGCTCGCGGCCGTCGTGTAGCGTGGGCGGGCATCCTGACCGATCGGTCGGATTCGGGGTGCGCACCCACCGCTCGCTGTGTGAATACTCAGCGTGCGCTGGGATGCTGATCGGCGCTTCGCGCCCTGCCGCGACGCACTCCCACAGCCACCTCGGGCCACGAGCCCGCCCCACGACCGGAGTTACCCCGTGCACCTGCTTTCGGTGTTCAGCCTGCGCAACCGAGCGCTCATCGCCCTGGTCACGATCGTCGTGGGCCTCTTCGGCGGCATCGCCCTGACGACGCTCAAGCAAGAGCTGATTCCGTCGGTGGCCTTCCCGCAGGTCATCGTCATCACGCAGTACCCGGGGGCGGCGCCCGAGATCGTCGAGCAAGACGTGTCGACGCCGATCGAGACCGCCGTGCAGGGCATCCCGGGCCTCGACGGATCGAACGCAACCTCGAGCACGGGCTTCTCGATCGTGTCGGCGAGCTTCGCCTTCGGCACCGACCTCGTGCGCACCGAGCAGCGCGTGCAGCTCGCGATCAACCGTCTCGACCTGCCCGCCGACGTCGAGCCGCGCGTGCTCACCGGCTCGATCGACGACTTCCCGATCCTGCAGGTCGCGGTCACGAGCGACCTCACCCCCGGCGAGCTGGAGGCGGCGCTCGAGTCGCAGGCGGTCACCGAGCTCACCGACCTTGAGGGCGTGCGCGAGGTGTCGATCCAGGGCGCCGTCGGCGAGCGCGTGACGATCACGCCCGACAAGGAGGAGCTGTTCGCGCGCGGTCTGACCACGGCCGACATCACCGACGCCCTCGACGCCTACGGCGTGCTGCTGCCCGCGGGCGTCATCACCGAGGACGGCTTCGAGCTGCCCGTCATCTCGGGCGTGCGCATCACGACCGCCGACGAGCTCGCGGCCCTGCCGCTGCTGAGCGCGGAGGTCGCGGGCACGTCGATCGCCGACGTCGCGACGGTCGAGGTCGAGAACGACCCGGTCTCCGGCTACTCGCGCGTCAACGGCGAGCCCGCCCTGACCCTCGCGATCACCAAGACGCCCGCCGGCAACACCGTCGAGGTGTCGCGCGCCGTGCAGGCGGCCCTGCCCGCGATCGCCGACGCGATCGGCTCGGGCACCGAGTTCACCGTCGTCTTCGACCAGGCGCCGTTCATCGAGAAGTCGATCGAGGCGCTCGCCACCGAGGGTCTGCTCGGTCTCGCCTTCGCCGTGCTCGTCATCCTCGTCTTCCTGCTCTCGGTGCGGTCGACGATCATCACGGCCATCTCGATCCCGACCTCGGTGCTGCTGACGTTCATCGGCATGCAGGTGGCCGGCTACACCCTGAACATCCTGACGCTCGGCGCCATCACCATCGCCGTCGGCCGCGTCGTCGACGACTCGATCGTCGTCGTCGAGAACATCAAGCGGCACCTCGCGCTCGGCGAGGAGAAGACGCAGGCGATCCTCGTCGGCGTCAAGGAGGTCGCCGGCGCCATCACGGCCGCGACCGCGACCACCATCGCCGTCTTCCTGCCCGTCGCGCTCGTCGGCGACATCACGGGCGAGCTGTTCCGGCCCTTCGCGCTGACGACGGCGATCGCGCTCGCCGCCTCGCTCTTCGTCTCGCTGACGATCGTGCCGGTGCTCTCGTACTGGTTCTTGCGCGCACCCGGCGCGAAGAAGCCCCGCCGCGGGCGCCGTGCCGCCGGTGAGGATGCGGGGGCCGAGGCCGCCGTCGCCGGCAGCGCGTCCGCCGACGCCGAAGCCGCCCCCGCCCGCCCCCTGAGCCTCGAGGAGGAGTCGGCCCGCCCGACGATCCTGCAGCGCGGCTACCTGCCGGTCATCCGCTGGACGCTCAAGCGCCCGGTCGCGACGCTGCTGCTCGCCGTGCTCGTGCTCGGCGGCACCGGTGCCCTGTCGACCGGCCTGCAGACCAACTTCATCGGCAACTCGGGCCAGAACACCCTGACGGTTGCCCAGACCCTGCCCAACGGCACGAGCCTGGACGAGCTGGACGCGGCCGCCACGGTGGTCGAGGACGAGCTGCTCGCGATCGACGGCATCACGACCGTGCAGGCCTCGATCGGCTCCGGCACGGGCACGCTCGCCTCGATCTTCGGCGGCAGCGACATCACGTTCTCGCTCACGACCGACGAGTCGTTCGACCAGGAGGAGCTGCAGCAGTCGGTGCGCGACGCGCTGGCCGACCTCGACGGCGTCGGCGAGCTCAGCGTGCAGACCCAGCAGGGCCCCGCGTTCGGCGGCAGCGACATCGAGATCGACCTCACGGCCACCAGCCGCGACGACCTCGAGTCGGCCACCGCCGAGCTGCTCGAGGCCGTGCGCGACTTGGACGTCACCGCCGAGGCCACGAGCAACCTCTCCGACACGCAGCCCTACCTGGCCATCCAGGTCGACCGCGAGCGCGCGGCCGAGCTCGGCCTGAGCGAGATCGCCGTCGGCGGCATCGTCACGGCGGCGATGTTCCCGGCCTCGGTGGGCAGCGTCGTCATCGACGACCGCACGCTGTCGATCTTCCTGCGCGACACGGATGCCCCCACCACGGTCGACGAGCTGCGTGCGTTCAGCATCCCGACCGCTCTAGGGCCGCAGCCGCTGGAGGAGCTCGCCACCATCGAGCAGGTCGACGGCCCCGCGAGCATCACGACGGTGCGCGGCGTGCGCAGCGCGACCATCACGGTCACCCCGTCGGTGCAGAACATCGGCGCCGCGACGGTGGCGGTGCAGGAGGCCGTCGACGCGGCAGAGCTGCCCGACGGCGTGCAGGCGAGCCTCGGCGGCGTCGCCTCGCAGCAGTCGGAGGCCTTCAGCCAGCTGGGTCTCGCGCTGCTCGCGGCGATCCTCATCGTGTACGTGATCATGGTCGCGACCTTCAAGAGCCTGCGCCAGCCGCTGCTGCTGCTCATCTCGGTGCCGTTCGCGGCGACGGGCGCGATCGCGCTGCAGCTCATCGCCGACATCCCGCTCGGGGTGCCGTCGCTCATCGGTGTGCTCATGCTCGTCGGCATCGTGGTGACGAACGCGATCATGCTCATCGACCTCGTCAACCAGTACCGCGACCGCGGGCTGTCGGTCTACACCGCGCTCGTCGAGGGCTCGTCGCGCCGTCTGCGGCCGATCCTCATGACGGCGGCGGCGACGATCTTCGCCCTGCTGCCGCTCGGCATCGGCATCACCGGCAGCGGCGGGTTCATCTCGCAGCCGCTCGCGATCGTCGTCATCGGCGGTCTCATCTCGTCGACGCTGCTGACGCTCGTCGTGCTGCCGGCGCTGTACTACGTCGTCGAGGGCCGTCGTGAGCGCGCCGCCGAGCGGCGCGAGCGCAAGGCCGCGCGCCTCGAGGCGAAGGCGTCGAGCACCTCGGCGTAGCCGCCCGACCCGCGGTCTCGCGACCCGTCGCGAACGGTCGGGGGTGTTGCTAGCGTGAGCACACCCCCGACCGAAAGCGATTCGCCGATGACCGCCCCCACCCCTGCCGACAGCACCTCCGTCGACCCCGCCGCCACCGTCTCTCCGGGCGTCTTCTCGCAGACGACCGTGCAGCTCGCGCCGTACCGCATCCAGTGGCTCGCGCGCATCATGTACGGCAACGTCTTCGAGTTCTTCGTCATCGGCGTGATCATCGTCAACGCCACGGCGCTCGCGCTGCTCACGTACAGCGATCTCGACCCGCAGGTCGCGGCCGTCGCCCGGGCGATCGACCGGGTGGCCCTCGTCTTCTACACCGTCGAGGTCGTCCTGCGGCTCATCTCGTACGGCAAGAAGCCGTGGATGTTCTTCCGCAACCCGTGGAACCTCTTCGACTTCCTCATCGTCGTGCTCATCCCGTTCCTCGACGGCGGCACGGTCATCTTCCGGCTCGTGCGCCTGCTGCGCATCCTGCGCATCTTCCGCTTCCTGCCCGAAGCGCGCATCCTCATGGTGTCGATGATCAAGTCGGTTGCGCCGCTGGCCAGCCTCGCCGTGCTCATCGGCTT
>JAIXXG010000108.1 GCA_027490915.1 Microbacteriaceae bacterium | reverse complement strand
CGCATCGGCGGCATCGGCGCCTCCAAGGCGGTCGCCGACCACGCGGTGCGGCACGGCGTCACCTACGTCAACCACACGTTCACCTCGCACCTCGCGCTCTCGGCCTCGATGCAGCCCTACGCCGGGCTCGCCGACCACCGCATCTGCGAGTACCCGGTCGAGCCGAAGCCCGTCGCCCTCGCCATCTCGAGCAACCACATCCTGCTCGACGAGAACGGCGAGGTGCGGGCTCCCGACGCGCCCGGGCTCGGAATCGACGTGGACCTCGCCGGTCTCGTACCGTATCTGCGGCACGTCGAGATCTCGATCGACCACGAGCGCGTCTACACGAGCCCCGACGTGCCCCATAGGGTGAGTGAAGTCGTCTAGCAGGCAGGAGGCCCGCGCATGGCAGAGATCGTCGCCGATGCCGATCGCGCCGCGGGCTACGCCATGCGAGGCCTCCAGGCCAAGGTCATCGACGGCGTCGGCCGGCAGATCGTCAGCGGGCAGTACCGGCCGGGCGACCTCCTGCCGAAGGAGGCCGAGCTCACCGATCACTTCGGCGTCTCGCGCACCTCGGTGCGGGAGGGCATGCGGGTGCTCGCGGCGAAGGGCCTGGTCGACATCCGCCAGAAGATCGGCACCCGGGTGCGCCAGCCCGAAGCGTGGAACGTCTTCGACAGCGACATCCTGCGCTGGCACACGGAGGTCGGCCGCGGCGACGAGATCATGCGCAACCTCGTCGAGGTGCGGCAGATCATGGAGCCCGCGGCCGCGCGCCTCGCGGCCGGGCGGGCGTCGATGGACGACCTGCGGCGCATGGACGACGCGCTCGCCGCGATGGTCACCAACTCGACCAACCGCGAGGGCTACGCGCACGCCGACGTCGAGTTCCACCTGGCCGTCTACGCCGCCTCGCACAACGTGCTGCTGCGGCAGTTCGGCAGCGTCGTGGCCGACTTCATGTACGCCTCCTTCAATGTGCAGCAGGCGACGGCGGCCGACGACGAGGTCTTCCTCGAAGACGCCGAGACGCACGCGGCCGTCTTCCACGCCATCAACGGCGGCAACGGCGAGCGCGCGGCCGACGCCATGCTGCGCGTCGTGCTCGACGGCAAGAACGCGCTCATCAAGGCCCTCAGCGAGCAGCGCGACAGCACGTCCTGAGGCGCGCACCGTGACGATCGGGGGCGAGGGATGACCGCGCAACCCGCCGAGCCCCTCGCGCGCGGCCGCGTCAGCGCGCGGGTGCTGCCCGACGAGGGCGGCGTGCTCGTCGACCTGCTCGTCGACGGTCGGCCGGTGCTCGCGACGACGCCCTGGGCGGCGGGCGTGCAGCCCGCCGCAACACCCGACGCGGCCGTCGCCCCCACCGAGACCGACTGGGTCGCGCGCTGGCGCGGCGGCTGGCAGCTGTGCTTTCCGACCGCCGGGCAGCCGAACCCGCGCGCCGCCCTGCCCGAGGGCTTCCACGGCGCGGCCTCGCAGGCACCGTGGCTGCAGGTCGCTCGCACGCCCGACTCGGTCGCGCTCGGCTGGGCCGACCATCACGGTCTCAGCGCCGAGCGGCTGTGGCGGCTGACCGACCGCGGCGCGGCCGTCGCCGTGCGAGTGCGCAACGATGGCCCCACGAGCCGGCCGCTCGCGATCGCCGAGCACCTGATCCTGGGCGGGTCGCTGCTCGCCGCGCCGCTCTCCGTCGGGGTGGCGTCGGGCGCGATGCTGCGCGAGCTCGACTACGCGGGCCTGCCGACCGGTCGCCGCGACCCGTGGCCGGGCGACCCCGGTGAACGCTGGACCGTCGTCGACGCGGCGACCCCCGCGCGCGTCGTCGCGCTCGAGG
Organism: Microbacteriaceae bacterium; assembly: GCA_027490915.1. Lineage (GTDB taxonomy): Bacteria > Actinomycetota > Actinomycetes > Actinomycetales > Microbacteriaceae > Microcella. The sequence continues at coordinate 7,039 of JAIXXG010000108.1, read as the reverse complement.
GCCTCGCCCCGACGCGCATCACCCTGAGCGGTGCCCATGCCACCGTCGCCGTCGAGTGGCAGGGCGAGGCGCTGCCGCACGCCCTGCTGTGGGAGGAGCTCGCGGTCTCGACCGACCCGCCGTGGAACGGGCAGGTGCGCGCCCTCGGCATCGAGCCCACCTCCACCCCGCACGGCGCGGGCACCGCACTCGACGAGGGCATCGTGCACCTGCCGCCCGGAGGCGAGCTCACCTGGAGCGTCGCGCTCGACGTGACGTGGGCATCCGTCGACCCCCACCTGGCCCGCCACCCCGAATCGGAGGCATCATGACCGACCCCGCTCTGCGCACCCTCGTGACCGGCGCGGCCAACGGCATCGGCGCCGCGATCGCCGAGCGCCTGCGGCAGCGCGGCGACACCGTGGTCGGCCTCGACCGTGAACCCGGCGCCGGCATCATCACGGTCGACCTCGCCGACCCGGCCGACCGGCGGCGAGGGGTGGATGCGGCGCTCGCGCAGCTCGGCGGCGTCGACGTGCTCGTCTGTGTGGCCGGCGTCTTCCGGCAGGGGTCGATCCACGACAGCGGATTCGACGACTGGCGCGCGGTGTGGAGCGTCAACCTCGACGCCCCGCTCGACCTCATGCGCATGCTGACCCCGGGCATGGTCGCGCAGGGCTTCGGCCGCATCGTCACCATCACGAGCGTGCACGCGCGGCAGGCGCAGCCCGGCTGCCTGGCCTACGACGTCTCGAAGGCCGGGCTCGAGGCGGCCACCCGCTCGGCCGCGCTCGACCTCGCCGCGCACGGCGTGCTCGCCAACGCCGTCGCGCCGGGCTTCGTGCGCACGCGGATGAGCCTGCTTCCCGACGGCACGGACGAGACCGACACCGACGCATTCCGTCAGCAGTATGTGACGAGCGGCAAGCTGCCGCTCGGTCGTGCCGCTCTGCCCGCCGAGATCGCTCCCGCCGTCGACTTTCTGTCGTCGCGCGCCAACACGTACACCACCGGCCAGGTGCTGACCGTCGACGGCGGTCTCACCATGACGTTCTAGGGGCTCGCCATGATGCTCGACGGTCTCGGCTTTCCCGAAGCCCTGCGCTGGCACGACGGCGACCTGTGGTTCAGCGACATGTTCCGCTCGCGGGTGGTGCGCTGGCGGCTGGATGCGCCCGGATCGCCCGCCGAGACGGTGCTCGACGCCGCCGCCGGCGGGCCCGTCGTGCCCGGCGGGCTCGGCTGGCTGCCGTCGCCCGACGGCGGGCCGAGCGCGCTGCTCGTCGTCGACTGCCTCGAGCGCCGCGTGCTGCGCCTGCCCCTCGACGAGGAGGGCAAGCCGGCGGGTGCGCTCTCCGTGCACGCCGACCTCCGCGACGTGATGACGCATTCCGCGAACGACATGCACGTCGACGCCGACGGCACCGCCTGGGTCGGCGGCTACGGCTTCGACCCCGAGAACGATGAGCCCGTGCCCTCGCCGCTCGTGCGCGTGCATCCCGATGGCACGATCTCGACGACCGAGCCGGTCTTCGTCTTCCCCAACGGCTGCGAGCGCGATGCGAGCGGCGCCCTGCTCGTCGCCGAGACCTTCGCCGACTGTGTGAAGACGTATTGGCGTCACAACGATTTCACACTGCGCGCACGGCTTCCCGAGGGCAGCGGGCCCGACGGGCTCTCGGTCGCGCCTGACGGCACGGTGTACGTGGCCCTCGCCTTCGCGGGCGCCCTCGCGCGCCTCGCCCCCGCCGACGAAGGCCCGGATGCGGAGCCCACGATCGTCTACCGCGCCGAGCCGATCGCGTCCGGCCCGGGGGCCGGCCCGCTCGGGGTCTACGACTGCGCGGTGCTGTCCGACGGGCGTCGCATCGCCGTCGCAATGGCGAGTCTCGACGAGCCCCTCGCCGAGCGCGTCGACACCGGCCGCATCGTCGTCCTCGACCTCTAACCCTTCTCGGCCCCCGCGGTCGTGTTCATGATGCGCTTCTGGAAGATGAAGAACAGGATCGCCACCGGGATCGTCATGAGCACCGCCGCCGCGAGCTGCAGCGGGAACTGATTGCCCGAGCCCAGCTGCCCCGACACGAGCGACGCCACGCCCGTCGTGAGGGTGTTGAGCTCCGGGCTCTGGCGCGACACGATGAAGTGCCCGAGCTCGTTCCACGAGCCCTGGAAGCTCAGGATGAAGAGCGTGACGAGTGCCGGACGAGCCATCGGCAGCACGATCGTCCAGAACGTGCGGAAGGTTCCCGCCCCATCGATGCGCGCGGCCTCCTCGACGCTCACCGGGATCGAGTCGAAGAACTGCTTCATGATGAAGACCCCGGCCGCCGTGGAGAGCAGCGGGATGATCATGCCCCCGTAGGTGTCGTACAGCCCCAGCTGCTGCAGGATCAGGAAGCGCGGGATGAGCAGCACGACACCGGGAACTGACAGGATCGCGATGAACGCTGCGAAGACGAAGGCGCGGCCGCGGAACCGCAGGCGCGAGAGCGCGTACCCGGCGAGGGAGTCGAAGAAGACCCGACCGATCGTGACGATCGTCGCGATGAACAGGGTGTTGCCGGCCCAGAGGGGAAAGGGCACGTCGCCGAACAGTCGCTCGTAGGCGGCGAAGGTGATGGTCTCGGGGATCAGGCCCAGAGCATCCTGCGTGGCCTCCGCATCGGTCTTGAACGACGCGGCGATCGAGATGATGAACGGGTAGATGTAGATGAGCGCGAGCCCGACGAGAATCAAGTAGCTCAGCAGCATCCCCGTGCGAGCACGGGCGCCGATGCGTCGACGGCGCGAGCGGCGCGGCGCGGGCTGCTCGGTGCCGATCGCGGCGGTGGTCGCGCTCATCGGAGCCCTCCTGCGGTGGTCGAGGTGGTCGTGGCTCTGCGGAACGCTCGCGGCGCCCGCTCGGCAAGGGCCCAGCGCTGCAGCAGGGTCAGGATGATGATGAAGACGAACAGGATGAAGGCGATCGCCGCCCCCTGCCCCCACTGCAGGTCGACGAACGATGACCGGTAGGCGAGGAAGGCCGGGGTGGAGATCGTTCCGCCCGCCGACGTGCCTCCGAGCACGTAGATCTGATCGAAGACCTGCCACGAGCCGATGAGGCCCAGAGTCAGCACCGTGAAGAGGGTGGGCCGCAGCATGGGGAGCGTGATCGAGAAGAACGTGCGCACCGGCCCGGCGCCGTCCATGAGCGCAGCCTCATCGATGTCGGCCCCGATGCTCTGCAGCGCTGCGAGAAAGAGCAGCATGAAGGTGCCCGACGTCGTGAAGATGGCGAGCATGATGAGCGACGACATCGCGACCGAGGGGCCGGCGATCCACTGCCATCCGGAGATTCCGAGGAATCCCGGCTCGGCCAGCGGACCGGACGTCGGGGGTGCGACCCCGATCGCCCCCAGCATCGCGTGGAAGATCCCGGTCGAGTCGTTGAACCAGTCGGGCCCATCGATGCCGAAGGCGCCGATCACCGAGTTGACGGCGCCGGAGGCGGTGAAGAGGAACTGGAAGACGATGACGATCGCGACGGTGCTCGTCACCGAGGGGAAGTAGAAGGCGGTGCGGAAGAAGCCCTTGCCACGCAGCGCGGCGCGATTGACCTGCACGGCCAGCAGCAGGGCGACGATAGTCTGCAGCGGCACGACGAACAGCACGTAGTAGAGGTTGTTGCGCACGGCCGTTCCGAAGTTGCGCTGGTCGAGCCCCTCTTCGACGGTGATCGCGGCGTAGTTCTCGAGGCCGACGAACGAGACGCGCGGATTGAGCGGCGACTGGAAGCCGTTCCAGTCGCTGAAGCTGACCCAGAGGGCGAGCAGGATCGGCACGACGAGGAAGACCGTCGTGATGATGACGGCCGGGGCGACGAAGAGCCAGCCCGAGCGGGCCTCGCCGCGGCGGATCCCTCCGCCGCGACGAGGCCGTACTGCTGCACGGGGCACGGTGGTTAGCCGTTCGCCTCGTCGTAGGCCGCCTGCAGGTTGGCCTGCAGGGGTGCCAGCAGGCTCGCCGGGTCGGCCGAGCCGATCTGCTCGAGCTGGGTGTTGAAGTCGGCGATCGCCGCCGACGCGCCCTGGAAGGCGACCGGGCTCGTCGCCGAAGCGACTCCTGCCACGAAGGCCGCGTTCTCGGGGAACTGCTCGGCGTACGCCGCCGACCCCGACTCGGTCGACGGGATGACCCCGAAGGCCTCGGCGAACGCGAGCTGCTGCTCGTCGCTCGTCAGGAACTCGATCAGGTCGATCGTCGCCTCGCGCGTCTCCGAGCCGACTGGCATCCCCCAGCAGTTGCTGAAGGCGAAGGTCGACGGGCCCGCCGGGCCGGCCGGGAGCTCGACCGAGATGAACTGGCGCTCGGGGAAGTCGTTCGCCATCGCGCCGTTGATCCACGGGCCTTCGATGACCATGGCCGCCTTGCCGAGACCGAAGGCCTCGCCGCCCCAGCCGGCTTCCAACTCCTGCGGGAACTTCAGCGATCCGTCCGCGATGAGCTGCTGGAGGTACGCCAGACCCTCCGCGTTCTCCGCGCTGTCGGCGACGATCGCGTCGCCGTCGACGAGAGCGCCGCCGGCCTGGTTCATGAAGACCCCGACGCGCGCGTACTCACGACCCATCGACAACCCGACCTGGTCACCCGTCGTCAGAGCCGCCGCGACCTCCGCGAGCTGGTCCCAGTCGGTCGGCACGTCGGCATCGGTCAGGCCGGCGGCCGCCCACGCCTCGGTGTTGATCTGCAGTCCGAGGGTCGAGAAGTCCTTCGGCGCGCAGTAGAACTGACCGTCGTAGCTGAACTGCTCGCGCAGCGCCGGCAGGAACTGGTCGGCATTCTCGAGCTCGTCGGCGTAGGGCTCGATGAAGCCCTGCGCCGCGTAGGTCTGGAACTGGTCCCACGGCATGTAGAAGAGGTCGGGCGGGTTGTTGCCCGAGAAGCCCTGCCCCAGCTGCTGCACGAGGTCGTTGGCGGCGATGACCTCGACCGTGTTGCCGGTCTCGGCGGCCCAGGCATCGGCGGCCGCCTGCACCGCCGTCGTCTCGGCGTCACCGGACGAGCCGATGAGCATGGTCAGTTCGAGACCGGATGCTCCCTCACCGCTCTCGTCCGCGGGCGCGCACGCCGCTAGAGTGACGACGAGTCCTGCGGCGAGAGCCGCGGCACTCCATTGTGATGTCCTCACGATGTTTCCTTTCGATGGGTGATTGCCGGAGCCTCAGGCACCGGTGATCTCGCCGAGCGCGCGGTGGCCAGACCGGCGCTCGACAAGTCGAGGCACGAGGAGCCGATTCGTCGGCTCCTCGTTGCTGTCCGGGTTGGGGCGCACGATCCCGCCCTCCGGCCCGAACAGCAGAGTGAGCGCCGAAGCGACGACCTCGTCCAGCGGCTGATCGACGCTGGAGAGGCCGACCGCCGCAGCGACGGGCGTGTTGTCGAAGCCCACGACGGGCAGGTCGGTGAGGCCGTGCGCGTCGGCCGCCATGCGTGCGCCGAGAGCGAGCGAGTCGCTCGCGCAGACGATGGCGTCGGGCGGAGCATCCAGCCCCAGCAGGTGTCGGGCCGATCGCACGCCCTCGTCGACGCCGTCGACCGTGACGACCTGGTAGCGGCGGCGGCCGGCCTCGTCGAATACGCAGGCCTCCTCCCAGCCGGCGCGGCGCTCGTCTCCGGTGCCCGACGGGCTCGGCCAGCCGATGTACCCGACGCGCTGCGCGCCGGCCGCGCGCAGGTGGTGCACGGCATCGCGCACGCCGGCCCGGCCGTCGACGTCGACCCAGCGGTGCCGGGGATCGTCGACCACCGAGCCCCACGGGCGGCCGAACGACACGAAGGGAACATCGTGCTCGATGAGCCAGGAGATGCGCGGGTCGCCGTGGAAGGTCGCGATGAGCACGAAGGCATCGATGTCGCTGCCGTCGCGAAGCCGCCGGATGTGCGCGAGCTCGTCCTCCGCGCCGTTGGCGGTGAAGATCATCACACGCAGCCCGCGCGCGTCTGCCTGCTCGGCGAGCTTGTGCACGAAGCGGTCGAGCACGGCGCCCGAGATGCCGTCGCGCAGGGGGTCGAGCCGCAGCCCGATGGTCGACGAGGAGCGGGTGCGCAGGCGCCGCGCCGAGGCGTGCGGGCGGTAACCGAGGCGGTCGATGGCCTCCTGCACCCGCTGCCGTGTCGACTCGCGCACGATCGCCGGGGAGTTGAGCACGTTCGAGACGGTCTGGCGCGAGACGCCCGCCGCGGAGGCGACGTCGTCGACGGTCGGCATACGCCCCATCTCCGCCCCCTTTGGTGGTCAGGTCGATCGCGGCGACGCACCTGGCATCGTGTTTTGATCGATCAAATTATTCGGTAGTGTTGCCGACGACGACACCGGTGTCAAGCCCAACCGGCACCGACCACTCCCCGACGGCCCGGAGGCTCGACGACCGTGACCCACCCCCTGCAGCCCCTGCTCCACCAGGAGCTCGTCGCTCTTCGTGCCCCCACGCAGGTGTGGTCCGCGGCTGATGGCAGCATCGGCGGGTCGCCCATCCACGGCATCGCGCACAGCGACGTCCGCATCGTCCGCGGCTTGCAGGTGCGGGTCGGGGATGCTGCCGCCGAGCACCTCGTGACCGCCGCGCCGAGCGCCGATCGTGTCGTCGTCGAGGCCCTGCTGCGGCACCTCGACGACCCGACCCCCGACCCCGGCGTGCGGTTGCAGATCGCCCGCCGCGTGCGCACCGACGGCTGCGGCGACACGCTCACCATCAGCAACCGGCACCCCCAACCGCTCACCACGACCATCGAAATCGTGCTGCAGGTGGACGCCACCCTGATCGACGTCATCAAGCAGGGCCGAGCCGATGCGAGCCCCGTCGAGCTGCAACTGGAGGGCGAGAGCGCCCGGTGGTCGGGCGAGCACGTCAGCGCGCGGCTCGTCACCGACGGGCTCGCGCTGAGCACGCGCGACGCCGACCTCGTGCTCTCCGCGACGATCACCGTTCCCGCGCGCGGCGAGAGCGTCGTGTCGTGGAACATCGAGGCCCACGACGCGATCGCCGCGGTGGCGGGCGCGACCGGTCCGGCGCCATGG